>JAOUEK010000542.1 GCA_029858755.1 Thermoleophilia bacterium | reverse complement strand
CCGATTGACCGACCCTCGACCCAGCAGTCGCCGGCGCGACCGGGCTGCCCGCGGGCGCTGCCCGGATCGCCCGGCCGGGAGAGAGGCACAGGACCTGACCCGTTCCTCGCGTCCCGGTACGCCACTCGCTGTGTCGGCACGGTCGTTCCACCGTCCCCCCAACGCACTGTGCCGCGAGCTCTCAGCGCGAAAAGCACGGCGGGGTGACGCCTGCGCGCCGGGAATCGCGCACGCGGATCTCCGGGTAGGCAACGGCGCGCCGAGCTGAGTGATGGGCCGTGCTGGACTCGAACCAGCGACCTTGGGATTAAAAGTCCCCTGCTCTACCAGCTGAGCTAACGGCCCGCGGCGTGAGTGTAGGCACGCGTTGTGGGCGAACGCCCGCTGCGCATGGCACCATTGTGACGTGAACGGGGAGATGAAGCCGCGCCTGCGCGGCGTCTTCCACGAGTGGGCCTTCTTCGCCTCGCTCGGCGCCGCCGCGCTGCTGCTCGTCCTCGCCGGGAGTGCCCGGGAAGCGATCGCCTCGGCGATCTACGTGTCGGCGCTCGCCGCGTTGTTCGGCGTCAGCGCCCTCTACCACCGCGTCACGTGGTCGCCGGGGGTGCGCGCATGGATGCGGCGACTCGACCACTCGACGATCTTCGTGTTCATCGCGGGCACGTACACGCCGTTCGCGCTGTTGGCCGTCGACGGGTGGCTGAGCTGGACGGTGCTCACCGTCGTGTGGGCGGGGGCGGCGGCAGGGATGCTCCTCTCGCTCGCGTGGATCAGCGCGCCGAAGTGGCTCGCCGCCACGGTGTACCTCGCGCTCGGCTGGGTCGGAGTGCTCGCCGCACCGCAGTTCTTCTCGGGAGCGGGAGTGGCCGCCGCGACGCTCGTCGCCAGCGGCGGCGTGCTCTACACCGCCGGCGCCGTCGCCTACGCCACGAAGCGCCCCAACCGCTGGCCGGCCACGTTCGGCTACCACGAGCTGTTCCATGTCCTCGTGGTCGTTGCCGCGACGCTGCAGTTCATCGCGGTCGCACTCGTCGTCGTCTGAGCGATGCGCACGAACCGTGCGTTCGCTGCGCGCCGCGCCGTGTGGCGAGTGCGGCGGAGCGTCCCCCGCGTGGCGCGCCCGCTCTCCCGTGTGCTGCCGGCATTCCCGGCCCCCGAGCAGCCGATCTTCGTCCTCGGCTGCCCGCGCTCCGGGACGACGATGCTCCTCCAGGGCCTGCTCCGAAGCCGGCAGCTGCGCTCGGTGCACAGCGAGGGGCACATCCTGTGGGACGAGTTCCACGACATCCGTGAGCGGGGCTGGGAGTCCGACGGGCTCGGCGCCGAGGACGTGTCCGAGCGCGAACGGGAGTACGTCTACTGCGCGATCCGGCTCTTCGCCCGCGGACGGCGCTTCGTCGACAAGACTCCGCCGAACTGCCTGCGCGTCCCGTACCTCGACGCGCTCTTCCCCGACGCCACGTTCGTCTTCCTCCGCCGGCGGGCGGCCGACAACGTCAACTCGCTGATCGAGGCCTGGCGCGCGCGGCCCCGCTTCGTCAAGTACCGGCTGCCGGAGCCGTTGACGGGGCTCGGCGACCTCTCGGGCGACCGCTGGAGCCTGACCCTGATCCCCGGCTGGCGGGAGCTACGCGAGGCGTCGCTGGAGGAGGTCTGCGCCCACCAGTACGTCGCGTGCAACGAGGCGGTGCTCGACGCGCGCGAGTGGATGGATCCGGCGCGCTGGGTCGACGTCGCCTACGAGGAGCTCGTCGCCGAGCCCGTCGTCGAGCTGCGGCGGCTCTCCGAGCGCCTCGATCTGCCCTTCACCGCGGAGGCGGAGCGCTATGCCGCGGGGCTCGCGGGGAACCTCGCCCGCACCACGCTGACAGCGCCGCGGCCCGAGAAGTGGCGCGAGCAGAACGCCGAAGCGATCGAGCGCGTCCTGCCGGTCGTCCGGCCGACCGAGCAGCGCCTCGGATACGCGTAATCCCCGCTGCGCCCTGGTCCGTCGAGGCGCATCATGGAGTCGATGGAGATGGTCGCCGCGCATCCGACGCGGTACTGGCACGCACTCGCCGACGGCCGCGTGCAGTGTGACCTCTG
>JAOUEK010000543.1 GCA_029858755.1 Thermoleophilia bacterium | reverse complement strand
GCAGGTCGCCGCTCGACGGCGGCTCGTCGAGCTCCTCCGCGTAGCGGCGCCCGTCCCAGACGGCCGCGGCGATCGTGCCCGGCGCGTACGCGTCGCCGACGAGGCGCACCGTAGGGCCTTCCTTCGGCGCCGCGCGGAGCCCCTCTGCGAGCGCGTCCTCGGGCAGCCGCGCCGTCACGAGCACCAGCGCGTCGCAGGCGAGCTCGCGCTCGCGCTCCGTGTACACGCAGGCGAGGCGCACTCCGCCGGGGCTCGCTCCGGTCACGGCCTCGGTGACGCGCAGCTCGACCCCGAGCTCGAGCAGGCGGCGCTGGATGCGGTGCTGCTCCATCGTGTTCTCCGTCCACGCGGACACGCGCGCCTCGGGCGTGACCAGCGTCACCTCGCGGCCCTCCGTTACGAGCAGCTCCGCGAGCACGCCGCCCAGGTAGAAGTGGTCGTCGTCGTAGACCACGACGCGGCGCCCCGCGGGGCGCATCCCCGCCAGGAGGTCGTCGGGGGTGAGCAGCTCGACGCCGTCGAGGGCGATCGGGTGGTGGTGCCAGCGGCCGACGCCGTCGGTGCGCCAGCGCGCCCCGGTGGCCACGGCGACGTGGTCGAAGTCGTAGGAGATGATCTCGGCCGCGTCGAGCCGGCTGCCGAGCGCCACCTCGACGTTCGCGAGCCGGTCGATCTGGCCGCGGCGGTAGTCGAGCACCCGGATCCAGGCGGCGAGCCCGGGCAGGCGCGCCTCGCGGGCGACACGGCCGCCGAGGGCGTCGGTGGCCTCCGCGAGCACGACCTCGTAGCCGCGCCGGCCGAGCGACATCGCCGCCTCCAGGCCGGCGGGGCCGCCGCCGACGACGAGCACCTTGGCGTCGCTCGCCTTCGGCCGCATCCGCTCCGGGTGCCAGCCGCGCCGCCATTCCTCGCCCATGCTCGGGTTCTGGGTGCAGCGGATCGGCGTGAACGTGAAGTCGCCGGTGACGCAGATGTTGCAGCCGATGCACTCGCGGATGTCCTCGAAGCGCCCCTCCTCGATCTTCCGCGGCAGGAACGGGTCGGCGATCGAGGGGCGGGCGGAGCCGATCAGGTCGAGCACGCCGTCGGTGATCATCCGCACCATCGTGTCGGGCGACGTGAAGCGGCCGACGCCCACGACGGGTTTCGTCGTCAGCTGCTTGAGCCCGCGCACGTAGGGCTCCTGCGCGCCCTCGTCGCCGAAGCGCGACGTGAGCGAGTCGAAGTCCCAGTCGCCGACCATGAAGTCCCACAGATCGGGCAGGTCGCCGATCAGGCCGAGCACCTCCTCGATCTCGCCGCGCTCGAGACCCGCGTCGCCGACGAGCTCGTCGACGCAGAGCCGGCAGGCGACCGCAGCGCGGCCGTCGACCTCCTCCAGCGTGTCCTCCAGCACCTCGCGCAGCAGGCGCGCCCGGTTCTCGAGGCTGCCGCCGTAGCCGTCGGTGCGGTCGTTGAACCGCCGCGAGAGGAAGTGTTGGAGCGTGGTCAGCCCGTGCCCGGCGTAGACGTAGACGAGGTCGTAGCCGGCCTCGAGCGACCGCGCCACGGCCTGCCGGTGCCAGCGGCGGACGTCGGCGATGTCGTCCTCGCTCATCCGCCGTGCCTGCACCGGGTGCGTCCCGTCCACTGGCACGTGCGAGGTGCCGAGCGGCGGCACCCGTGTCCAGAGGCCCGCCGCTTCCATGCCGTTGTGGACGAGCTCGATGCCGGCGAGCGCCCCGTGCTCGTGCACCTTCTCCACCAGGCGCGCGTGGGCGGGGATGTCCGCGTCGTCCCAGATCCGCCCCTCGATATACGGCGAGACCTCGGTCGAGTGGTGGATCTCGACCTCCTCGGTGCAGACGACCGCCCAGCCGCCCTCCGCCTTCATCCCGCGCATGAACGCGTGGGCGGTGGGGTCGCGGTGACCCATGCCGTTGCAGTGGGGCACCTGGAAGAAGCGGTTGCGCGCCACGACGGGGCCGATCGGCACGGGCTCGAAGAGGACGTCGTAACGCGGTTCGCGTGTCGGGGCGGCGCTCAAGCCGTTGCCCCCCGGAGCGGCTGTGCGGGCCGCTCCTTGGCCGGGTCGACGAACGGGAT
>JAOUEK010000541.1 GCA_029858755.1 Thermoleophilia bacterium | reverse complement strand
GCTCGAGCGTCTCGGACATGGAGCAAAGGGTCAAGAGGTGACGCTCGGCTGAGGGGTTGTCCTCTCGGTCTCGGGCAGCGGAGCGTCCGGAACAGCGACGGTGGATCAGACTGACATTCGCGGGTCGAAACCGCATGACTGGAACCGTCGGGAGCTGCCTCGCTCTAGCGTCGCGGGTCACCGGCGGGCCGTGCCGCATGAATGTTTCGAGGGTTCTCCGTGTGGTGGGACGCATCCGCTGCTCGAGGTCGAGAGGCTGGATCGGGATCAGGTGCTCCGCAGCGGCTGCTCGGTCGCGATCGCCCAGACGAGCCCAGCACGCTCGCGAGCGCAGGCGACGACGGTCTTCTGGGTCGGGTCGGCTTGCCACGACTGGCCATCCTCTGCCAGCGCTGGTAGAGCGGCTGCTGACAGCGCCAAGCGCGCTCGCAGACGAGCGGGTCCTGGCCGCGCTGGCGGCGGGCGAGCTCGTAGCCGACCCTCGGCCGGCGCCGGGCGTGCCAGGCCGACTCGACCAGCAGGCGGCGCACGTGGGCGTTACCGGCCTTGATGCTCGAGCCTGCCGGCGCCGCTCGCCGGAGGAGTGCTCCGAGAGCACCAGCCCGACGAAGCCCATGAACTCCTGAGCGCTTGCAAAGCGGCTGAAGTCGCCGATCTCGGCGACCAGCCCGAGCGCGCTCAGCGGCCTCACGGGCGCGTACCAGGTCGCGCGCCGCCTCGAGCTCGGGCGAGGGCACGTGGATCGGCTCCAGCAAGCCGCCCGCGAGCAGCCGTGCGAGCGTGCGCGCATCGCGCGGGGGTCGGTCTTGACACGGTCTCCCGGCCGCTTCGGTACCGGGCCGGGTGCGACCACAGCGCAGTCGATGTCGCGCCCGACCAGGCAGCGGTAGAGACCCAAGCCGGTCGGGCCGGCCTCGTAACAGCAACGCATGCCGGGCCAGCGACGCAGTTGCCGCTCCACGGCCTCCTCGTCGTAGGCGGGCGTCCGCTCCTCGACAGGCTCGTCCGCACGAAATGCCGCCAGCCGGATCGAGCGCGCGTGAACGTCCAACACGACGACTACCGTCGTAGCTCAAGCATGGTCGGTGACCTCCGTATGTGGCTCTACCGGGCCTCACCCGGCAACCCACGACAGATGCGTAGGCGCCGACCAATCTCTGCCAGCGATCGGACGCCGTAGCCCCGCGGGCTACAGCTCATCCTGTCTAGTCGCGCGCGAGCAGGAGCGTCACGCCGAACGGGAACCAGCTCCCGTCGCACCGGCTGAAGTCCTCCTCTTCGCCGAACGTGCCGTCGCCGTAGCCGACTCGGTCCTGCCAGGGGAGGCAGCCCTCGTTTCTCACCGTGAGAGCCAGCAACGCGACGACGAGCGCGATGCCGACGGCGATGATCGCGAACTTCATGAGGAAGAGTGTCGCAGCAATGGCCGACGACTCGGCCATGCGCTCTTCGGCCGGCCTCCGCCCGGTCGAGGACTACGGCGAACACCAGCTTCGCGTAGTCATGCGGGCTTGAGGTCTCAGCGAGACGTCGAGACCACACCAGGGCGACGAGAAGGGCACTTGTGGGTGCCCCATTTCGTGCAGACGCGTTGCCGACCTAGGCGATGAAGTCGCCCGCGATCTGATTCACGGACGAGTCGCCCCTGCTACGTATCCAGCTCGAGTTGCGCTCCAGCGTGCGGTTCTCCACCGGACACGCCGCCTCGGTTGGCGATGTTCCCTGGACGACACCGGAATCACACCACCGCGCCACCCGTGCGGGATTGCGGCCCCGGCGCGGTTGCTGCACCACACCGGGACTACACGGGGGCGACGAAACGGGCACCCGTGGATGCCCGTTTTGTGCGCATGCGTCGAGTGCGAACGACCTCGGCGACGGCCCCTTTCACGACCCAGGCGGCCGGTAGTCAACCGAGAGCTTGGCTGCCGCGTCAATCTCTTCCGGCGTCAGCAGCACCACGACTTCCGAAGTCGCTGCGCCGGCAGCGTTAACCGCAATCGACGCCGCCGCCGCGCTCTGGTTATCAGGGAGGTCCAACACGACGTAGGCATCGGCCCCGCCGAACGCGAAATAGAACGTCTCA
>JAOUEK010000540.1 GCA_029858755.1 Thermoleophilia bacterium | reverse complement strand
CGACTGGCTGCCCTGCCGGATCTCGGGCTGCTGGAGGCCGTCGACGCCCGTCGATCCTGCGCGGATAGTCGTCGTTCCGGCGCTCGGGATCTGGCGCGTGCCATCCGCGACGGCAGCAGCCGCGGCGACTGCCCCGATCACGAGCCCTGCGGCCATGACGAGCCCGAGTGCTCTCCACCGATACCTGGTGCTCCTATTCATGGATCCTCCGTTTCAACGATGAAGCGTCCTGAGAGGACGCAAGCAGCGGTCGACACACGTGCCGAAGCGCATCGACGCCGAGAAGACCGCGTTCCGTAACTCCTCCCCCTGCTCCTCCCCCTGCCTAGGAACAGGGAAGATCGTCGCGCCTCGGGCAGACCATGTCAAGCCTCGGTCTTCCGATCGCCGCTCTTTGACAAGCCGCAGCCTAGGAGGGCGCCGTCAACAACGTTCTGCGTACTACGGCTAACCGTGCGGCTTGGCCATTGCGTGGTAGTCGAGCGCCTCGTCGAGCACGCTCTCCTCCACGCCCAGCTCGCGCGCCAGCTCCCGCAGCGAGCGGCCGGTCGCCGCCGCCTCCTTCACCAGCTCCGACGCCTTGTCGTAGCCGATCACGGGGTTGAGCGCGGTCGCCGCGGAGAGGGTCAGCTCGGCATAGCGCTCGCACTGTTCGCGGTTCGCCTCGATCCCGTCCACGCACTTCTCGGCGAGCAGGCGTGAGGCGCTCGCGAGCAGGGCGATCGACTGCAGCAGGTTCCGCGCCATCAGCGGGATGTACACGTTGAGCTCGAAGTGGCCGTTCATGCCGCCGATCGTGATCGCGGCGTCGTTGCCGATCACCTGCGCGGAGACCTGCGTCACCACCTCCGGGATCACCGGGTTGACCTTGCCGGGCATGATCGAGGAGCCCTTCTGCAGCTCGGGCAGGAACAGCTCGCCGAGACCCGCGCGCGGGCCGGAGCCGAGGAAGCGGAGGTCGTTCGCGATCTTCGTGAGCGAGACGGCGACGACCTTGAGCGCGCCGGAGGCCTCGACCAGCCCGTCCCGCGCAGCCTGCGCCTCGAAGTGGTCGGCGGGGGCGGAGATCGTCAGGTTCGTCTCCCGGGACAGGTACTCGCGCACACGCGCGGCGAACTCCGGGTGCGTGTTGAGGCCGGTGCCGGTGGCCGTGCCGCCGAGCGGGATCTGGCCGAGGCGCGGCATCGCGTCCTCGACGCGCGCGATCCCCTGGCGCACCTGCGCCGCGTAGCCGGCGAACTCCTGGCCGAGGGTCACGGGGACGGCGTCCATCCAGTGCGTGCGGCCGGCCTTGACGACGTCGTCGAACTCGTGCGCCTTGCGCTCGAGCGAGGCGGCGACGCGCTCCAGCGCGGGCAGCAGGTCGTGGGCGAGCTCGCCGAGGGCGGCGCAGTGCACGGCCGAGGGGAAGACGTCGTTCGACGACTGGCCCATGTTCACGTCGTCGTTCGGGTGCACGCCCTCGCCGGCGAGGGACGCGATCACCTCGTTCGCGTTCATGTTCGAGCTCGTTCCCGAGCCGGTCTGGAACACGTCGATCGGGAACTGGTCGTCGAACTCGCCGGCAGCGACGCGGTCGCCGGCGGCGGCGATGCGCTCGGCCTTCTCGCGCTCGAGCAGGCCGAGATCGGCGTTCACGCGGGCGGCGGCGGCCTTGATCCGCCCCAGCCAGTGGGAGACGGCCGGCGGGATCGGCTCACCGGAGACGGGAAAGTTCCCGATCGCCTTGTCCGTCTCGCCGCCCCACAGCTTGTCTGCAACGTTGTCTGTGCTCATGACGCCCGAGTGTAGTGCCAGGTGGGCGGGCCGCACTCGGTAGCGGCTGCGGACTCTGGCTGCGGGAGAATGCCGAGATGGAGCCGCTGTCGATCGAGGAGGCCCGCGGCTTCTGGGAGCCCGCGGGCACGTATCTCAACACGGCGACCTACGGCCTGCCGCCGCGGCCCGCCTGGGACGCGCTGCAGGCGGCGCTCGACGACTGGCGTGGCGGCCGCACGAGCTTCGAGCACTGGGACGAGGCGGTCGAGGTCGCCCGCGGCTCGTTCGCGCGACTCACCAGCGTGTCTGCGGGCGACGTCGCGGTCGGC
>JAOUEK010000539.1 GCA_029858755.1 Thermoleophilia bacterium | reverse complement strand
CAGGGTGTGCACATGACGGCTACACCGCACGACGCCACCCCCAACGCGCTCGTGATCGAGGACGATGCCGCGAGCGCCGAGCTCGTGCGCGCTGCGCTCGAGCATGCGTGCGGCTGCGACGTCGTCCTCGCCGCCGACGGGTTCGCCGGCGCATCCCAGCTCGCGCACCGCTCGTTCGACATCGTGCTCACGGACGTCGAGCTTCCGGACGCGAACGGGCTGGAGCTGGCGCGGAGGTCGAAGCGCCTCGACCCGACGGTGCCGCTCGTCGTGCTCACCGGTCACGAGCGCTTCGAGTACGCCCTGGACGCGCTGCGCAGCGGCGCGGACGCCTTCCTCACGAAGCCCGTGCGCACACCCGAGCTCGTCGCCACCGTGTCCTCGCTCCTCGATCGCTCCCGTGCACCGCGACGGGCGACGCCGGTGGTGCTGGCGATCGGAGCCCACCCCGACGACGTCGAGATCGGCTGCGGCGGCGCCCTCATCCGGCATGCAGCCGAAGGTCATCAGGTGTGGGTGCACACGCTGACGCAGGGCGAGCGGGGCGGCGACCGACCCGCGCGGGTGCTCGAGTCGCAGGCCGCGGCGGAGATCATCGGCGCGCGCCTGATCGTCGACGACCTGCCCGACACGAGCGTGCCCGAGGCCGGCCCGACGATCGAGGCGATCTCGGCCGTGATCGAGCGGATCGCGCCGACGCACGTCTACACCCACTCGTGGAACGACAACCACCAGGACCACCGGGCCGTGCACCGCGCGACCCTCGTCGCGGCACGCCGCGTGCCCGAGGTCGCCTGCTACCAGGCGCCGTCGACGAGCATCGGCTTCGCGCCGTCCCGGTTCGTCGACGTGACCCCGGTGATCGAGCGCAAGCTCGACGCGGTCAGGGCCTTCTACTCGCAGTGGTCGACCCGCGGCTACCTGGACGACGAGCTGATCCGCTCGACCGCCCGCTACTGGAGCCGCTTCGGCGGCGGCCGGTACGCCGAGCCGCTCGAGATCGTGCGCGCCGGCGACCCGGTCCCTGCATCCGCCCAGCCCCTCGCGGCATGAAAGGAGCAGAGATGGCAGTCGAGCACACGGAGGACCCGGCCCGCGTCCTCGTCACGGGCGCCGGCGGCGCGGCGGGGATCGCAGTGATCCGCGCCCTGTCCCCTGCCGGGCACGCCG
Source organism: Thermoleophilia bacterium (assembly GCA_029858755.1). Taxonomy (GTDB): domain Bacteria; phylum Actinomycetota; class Thermoleophilia; order Gaiellales; family Gaiellaceae; genus Gaiella. Next base: position 919 of record JAOUEK010000539.1, on the reverse strand, counting down.
TGTACGCCGCCGACTGCGACCCGCTCGCCACGGGGCTGCACATCGTGCCGCGCAGCCGTCGGTGCCTGCTTCCCCGCGGTGACGACCCGCGCTTCGCGTCTGCGCTGCTCGGCGAGTGCCGGAGGCGGGGGATCGACGTCGTCGTCCCGACCGTCGACGAGGAGCTCCGCCCGCTGGCGGACGCGCGCCACCTCTTCGCCGAGCACGGCGTCGTCGTGCTCTCGTCGGAGGCCGAGGCGCTCGCCACCTGCCTCGACAAGCACGCGCTCGTCGAGGCGGTCCGTGGCATCGTGCCGTGCCCGGCGACGGAGCTCCTCGATCCCTGGTTCGAGCCGGAAGCATGGATCTTCCCGGTGATCGTGAAGCCTCGCACTGGCCGCGGCGGCGCAGGCGTCGAGCTCGTCGCAGACGCCGCAGGGCTCGACCGCTTCCCGCACGACGGAAGCCACATCGTCCAGGAGCACCTCCCCGGCGAGGAGTACTCCGTCGACGTCCTCGTCGACCGCGGCGGAGCCGTCGTCGCCGCCGTCCCCCGCGTGCGGCTCCGCGTCGAGTCTGGAGTGGCGGTCGTGGCGCGGACGGTGCGCGACGCCGACCTCGAAGCCGCCGCCGGCCGCTGTGCGCAGGCCGCGGGCATCCGCGGCGGCGCCAACGTCCAGTTCCGCCGCGACGCCGACGGGCTGGCGCGACTGCTCGAGATCAACCCGCGCTTCCCGGGCACGCTCGCGATCACCGTCGCGAGCGGGGTCAACCTGCCGACGCTCGCGCTCGCAGACGCCCTGGGAGTGCCGCTGCCGGACGATGCCGGCGTGTTCGCCGAGATCGGGATGGTGCGGATGCTCGAGGACGTCGTCGTCGACGTGCGCGACCTGGAGCTGCCGGCGGCATCGACCTCCTCCCCTGCCGATACGCTGTCCGT
>JAOUEK010000538.1 GCA_029858755.1 Thermoleophilia bacterium | reverse complement strand
GGCCAGCGGCCCCGGCCGAGGATCTCGAGCGTCTCCACCAGCTCGTGGAAGTCGTCGACCTCGATCGCGCCGTAGCGGTGCAGCAGCGCCGAGAAGGCCTCGACCGACCCGACGAGCGCGCCGGTGTGTGACAGCGCTGCGTGCGCGGCCGCCTCCGAGCGCCCGACCTTGAGGCAGACGACGGGCTTCTCCGCCGCGGCGCACCGGGCGAGCGCGGCCGCGAACGCGTCGGGACGGCGCACCGTCTCCAGGAACATGCCGACCGCCCGCGTGCCGTCGTCGGCGGCGAAGAAGTCGAGGTAGTCGGCGGCGTCGGTGACGGCCTCGCTCCCGGAGGAGACGAGGCAGCGCAGGCCGACGCGGCCCCCGAGCGAGAGGAACGCGTCGGCGATCGACCCCGACTGGCAGAGGACGGCCACGTGGCCCGGCGCGGTCGTCCCCTGCGGCGAGCCAATCCACACCGCAGGCCCGCCGGGGGCGAACACGCCCATGCAGTTCGGCCCCACCATCACCGCACCGGCCTCCCGGGCCGCCGCCGCGAGGCGCCCGACGACCTCGCGCCCGGTCTCGCCGGCCTCGGCCCCGACGCCCGGCACGACGAACCGCTCGACGCCCGCCGCCAGAGCATCGGCGAGCGCCTCCTCGACCCGCCCGTGCCCCACGAGCAGGAAGGCGACGTCGGGCACCTCGGGCAGGTCGGCGACGCTCGGGTAGCAGTCGAGGTCGCCCACGGCGTCCCGACCGGGGTTCACGCCCCACGCCTTCACGCCGCTGCGCAGCGTCGTTTCGATCGACTCGGCGCGACGCGGCGAGGCGCCGACGATGGCGACGCTGCGCGGGAAGAGCAGACGGTGGAGGTCGTGCATCGGCGCATTCTCGCCTGACCACGAGGTCAGTGCCGTAGCATCCTGCTCCCGTGGCCCACGAGAAGACGATCGAGATCCGCTGGCGCGACCTCGACGCCTACAACCACGTGAACAACGCGGTCTACGCCACATACCTCGAGGAGTGCCGGGACGAGTTGCTGACCGGTGTGCTGGAGGGCGTCGGCGACCCCTGGGACTGGGTGCTCGCGCGGGTGGCGATCGACTATCGGCGCGAGCTGACGCAGGAGGACGACGTCGTCGTCGTCAGCTGCGGGCTGGCGCGGATCGGCGCGTCCAGCGTGACCCTCCGCGAGCAGATCAGCACGCGCGACGGGGTCGTGCGCGCAGACGCGGAGGCCGTCGTCGTCGCCCGCGACCGGACGACGGGGCAGTCCCGGCCGATCACGGACGCGGAGCGGGCGGCACTCGACCGCGCCGCCGGCGCCGCATGACGCGAGTCGCCGTCGTCGGCGCCGGCTTCGCGGGGCTCGCAGCCGCCGACGCGCTCGCGCGAGTGGGCATCGAGGTGACGGTGCTCGAGGCACGCGACCGGGTCGGCGGCAGAGTCTGCTCGCGCGAGCTCGAGAACGGGTCGATCGTGGAGCTCGGCGCAGAGTTCGTGCTCCCCGGCAACGACACCGTGCTGGCCTTCGCCGCGCGTTTCGGGCTCGGGCTGTGGGACAAGGGCATGCGCTACGGCGACCGCGAGCCGCGTGGCGGGATCGGCGTTTCCCGGGCGACGCTCGCCGAAGCGCTCACAGCGGTGCGGCTCGCGCTGCGGGCCGGCCACGCCGGCGTCTCGGCGGCGGAGCTGCTCGACGGGCTGGCGCTGGACGCGGGCGCGCGCGAGGCGATCCGGGCCCGCGTCGAGGTGTCGAGCGCGACGACCGCCGACCGGGTCGACGCAGCGGAGCTCGCCGGCCTGGCCGCGCACTCGGACGACCCCGCGCCGAGCGTCGCCGGCGGGAACCAGCGGATCGCCGACGCCCTGGCCCGGGAGCTCGGCGCGGCGGTGCGCCTCTCGTCGCCGGTCGTGCGCATCGCCTGGGACGACGACGCCGTCCGCCTCGCGGCGGGCGGGGACGAGCTCCTGGTCGAGCGGGTCGTGCTGGCCGTGCCGGCCAGCGTGCTCGGGCGGATCGCGTTCCAGCCTGCGCTCCCCGAGCCGCTCCGCTCCTCGTACGCCGCCGTCGAGTACGGCCATGCGGCGAAGCTCTTCGTCCC
>JAOUEK010000537.1 GCA_029858755.1 Thermoleophilia bacterium | reverse complement strand
CCAAGAGGTCTGTTGCACGCCGTAGTACTCGAACGTCCCGGCGAGCTTGTAGGTGAGGCGGACGGCCTTGTGCTTGCGCCCCTCGTCGATCCAGTAGAGGCGCACGGGCTTCTCGCGATCGATCCACGAGGAGCGCTCGACGACGGTCGGCACCATCAACGGGAACGGCACGCGATCCTTGAGGCCTCGCAGCTCGTCGACGGACGCGCTCGCACCGGGGACGACGTCGGCCTTCTGCCGTTCCGGTGTCTGGTCGGTCGGTGCGGCCGCGAGCCGACCGTGGAAGGTCTGGCCGACGACGGTCACGAGCATCGCGCCGTTCGCCAGCGACCTGATCGCGGGGGGCACCCGCTTCACGTCCGCCGACCCGAACAGCGCCGCCATCTTCCGGGCCGCTCCCTGCGCCCCCTTCGCCGCCGGGTCGAAGTAGACCACCGAGCGGAAGAAGTCGAAGGTGGGCGCGTTCGCGGGCACGCCGTCCGGCGGCAGCACCATCTGGTAGCCCCGTTGCGCGAGCAGGTAGTTGGCCGTCGATGCGGAGCCCGACACGCCGTTCCCGTTGAGCACCGTGACGCTGGTCTGGCCCGGGCGCAGCACCGTCGTCTTCACCTTCTCTCCGAGCGCGACGGCGGTCGCCTTCCGCGGCGCCTCGACGTCCGGATGGGTGAACTCGTCGACCGCCCGCCGCATGTTCTCCTGTGACACGGAGAGGTCGGCGAAGCCCTCGACGCCGTTGAGCCGGGTCTGGAACACGTGGCCGGGCGGGAGCGAATACGCGAGCAGGGCGTACGAGAGCACGGTCTTCGCGTCGACGTCGCTGCCGCCGCCCTGGCCCACCTCGACGTTGTTCGTGAGCACCTTGATCACCCTGGGCAGCGTCAGCGCCGAGAAGCTCGATTCGACCTGCTCCTTGAACGCGCGCACGAACAGCTGCTGGCGGGCGTTGCGGTACAGGTCCGAGTCGGTGTGCCGGTAGCGGACGAAGTCGAGCGCCTTGTAGCCCGTGAGCAGCTGGTACCCGGGCTGCAGGTTGATCTTGGCGTAGCCGGCCGGGCCGCCGCGGTCGTTGTAGTAGCGGCGGTCGATGTCCATCCAGACGCCCCCGAGCCGGTCGACGAGCTGCCGGAAGCCCCTGAAGTTGACGGTCATCAGGTAGTTGACGGGCAGCCCGGTGAGCGCCTTCACCGTCTCCAGCGTGCCCTTCTCCCCGCAGGTCGCGTAGGCGGCGTTGAGCTTGGCGACGAATGCTCCCTGATCGGGGCAGCGGATCTCGACGCTCAGGTCGCGCGGGAACGACAGCAGCGAGATCGTCTTGGCACCCGGGTCCGCGCGCACCAGCATCACGGTGTCCGAGCGTGAGGGGGTGTCGGACGACTCGTCGGCGCGCCGGTCGTACCCGATCACCAGCGCGTTCGCCGGCTGCCCAGGGAGGGGCACGTCGAGCTTCTTCGCCGCCTGCCGCACGCCCTCGGTGCGCGGCGCGACGGCCGCCACCGACTGGTGCAGGTAGAGGTACGAGCCTCCGGCGACGCCGGCAACGCACATCGCGAGCACGAACCCCGCCCAACCCAGGATCCGCAGCGCGAGCCGCGTGCGCCCCCCCGTGGCCGGGGGCGGTTGCCGGTAGAGCGCGACGGGCGACAGGGGTGCCGGGGGAAGTGCCGCGTTCCCGTTCCCGTTCCGGCCGACGTCGTGACCCCGGCCGACTCCTCGTTTCAGCGTCGTCTTCATAGAGAAGCGGGCGCCGGGCGCCCGAACGCCGAGGATAGCTGAGCGCACGGGCGGAGCTCCCTGAAGGCGTCCGCGCCGCGGCCGGGGCGCCTGGGATTCGAGGGACGTCTCAGGCGGGGGCCCCGAGGGCGGCTCGCGCGAGCCGCCGCCCGACGTGCCGCGCCGCACCAGGCGTCTCCCGCGGCGGCGAAGCCGACGCCTTCAGGGACTCTCGCGATCGAGAGCTCGCTCCTGGGAGCTCTCGAGCTGCGGGCCAGCAATGCGCGCGAGGGCGGCGCCCCGCGCGAGCCGCCGCCCGACGTGCCGCGCCGCACCAGGCGTCTCCCGCGGCGGCGAAGCCGACGCCTTCAGGGACTCTCGC
>JAOUEK010000059.1 GCA_029858755.1 Thermoleophilia bacterium | reverse complement strand
GAAGGAGCCGTTGAGGATGCCGGACAGCGTCACCCAGCCACGCGACAGCTCCATCACGATCAGCGCGTACGTGTCGAGCCCGAGCCCGAGGCCCCCGTACTCCTCCGGGATGGTGGTCCCGAACAGGCCCATCTCGCGCATCGTCTCCACGAGCGACTCCGGGAACTCGTCGGCGTGCTCGAGGTCGGAGGCGACCGGGACGACGTCGCGGTCGACGAACGCGCGCACCGCCGCGACGATCTCCTCCTGCTCGCCCGTGAGCCCGGAATGACTCATACGGCGATGCCCTCCCGTGCGACGAGAGGGGCGAGCGCTGCAGTCAGGTCGTCGTTGCGCTCGAGCGAGAGGATCGCCTCCTCCAGCGCGACGAGCTCCGGCTCGTCCAGGGCCAGCGACGCGTTCTCGCGGAACTTCGCCCGCACCTCGTCCGCGCTGAGCGGGTTCTCCGGTGCGCCGGCCTGGTGCGGGAAGTCGGCCTCGAGCAGCGTGCCGTCCACGAGCCGAACCGTGGTTGCGCCGGGGAAGGCCTGGGGGTACGTCGGGTACTCCCGGGTCTCGTAGCGCACCTTCGCCGCCACCTCGAGCACCGCGGGGTCGGCGATCGCCTCGTCCGTGAAGTCCGAGACGGCGACATGGCCGCGCACGAGCATCGAGGCAACCGAGTACTGCAGCGAGAACTTGCCCTCGTACTCCGAGCGCGGCGCGACCTTCTGCGGCGCGGGCTCGAGCACGAGCGACACGCCTGCCGCGGGCACGCGCACGACGACCTCGGCGATCTCCCCCGGCGCGAGCGTCCTCCCGGCGAGCGCCTCCGCGGCCGCCCCGAGCGAGCCGTGCATGAAGTGGCAGACCGGGTACGGCTTGTACGCGATCCGGGGCGTCTCCCAGCGCCGGCCCAGGTCGGCCACCTGGCCGGCGATGTCGACCTCGCCCTCCCCGGCGTCGAGGAACGCGTGGTAGAGGCCGAACTTGCCCTCCAGCACGGAGCGCGGGCCGATCGCGCCGTGGGCGGCGAGGCGGCTCGCGATCGTCGCGCCGTGGGCCGCCCACGCCGGGTGCATCGGCTTGGTCGGCGTGCCGTCCTCGAGGTAGGCGAAGAGGCCGCCCGCGAACGACCCGGCGATGCCGAGGGCGCGGGTGGTCGCGCCCGCGTCCGCGCCGAAGAGGCGCGAGACGGCGGCGACGCCGCCGAAGATGCCGCAGATCGCGGTGGGGTGGAAGCCGCGCTTGTGGAACGCTCCGGGCGCGGCCATGCCCACGCGGCACGTGACCTCGTTGCCCACGACGATCGCCGCGAGCACGTCGCGGCCGGTGGCGCCGACGGCCTCGCCGGCGGCCAGCGCGGCGGGGGTGACCACGGCGGAGACGTGGCTCACGGAGTCCGAGTGCGTGTCGTCGAAGTCGAGGCCGTGGCAGAGCATGGCGTTCGCGAACGCGGCGTTCGCCGCGGGGAGCCGGCCGCCGGAGCCGATCACGGTCGCCTGCGGCTCGCCGCCGAGCTCCGCCATCGTCGCCCGCCCCTCCTGCGCGACGCCCTCCGCGTCGGCGGCGAGCCCGCAGCCGAGCACGTCGAGAGCGTGCAGCTTCGCATGCTCCAGCACGTCCGCGGGGACGTCGTCGAGGGTCACCGTCGTCGCCCAGCCGGCGATCGTCTCGGCAGCAGTCGTCATGTGCGTCCTCCTTCGTCCCGACCGCCGGTCAGACGGTCCAGCTCTCCTCGGTCTGCGGGAAGGTGTCCGTCACCTCGGGCGCGGCCCGCCTGTAGACCATGAACGTGCGCTTGTACTCGATCACGACCTCCTGCCGCTGGTTGATGCCGCGGCAGCGCATGGCGACGATGCCGACGCTCGGGTTGGAGCGCGACTCGCGCAGCTCCAGGATCTCGCTCTCCGCCCACAGCGTGTCGCCCTCGAACACCGGCTTCGGCAGCTTGATGTCCGTCCAGGCGAGGTTGGCGGCGGCGTTCTCGCTCGTATCGGGCACGGTCAGCCCCGTGACCACGGCCAGGGTGAACGCGCTGTTCACGAGCGGCTGCCCGAAGCGCGTCCCCGCCGCGTACGGCTCGCTGAAGTGCATGGGGTTGGTGTTCATCGTGAGGCAGGTGAACCAGATGTTGTCCGTGCGGGTGATCGTGCGGCCGAAGCGGCTGCGGAACACGTCCCCGACCCCGAAGTCCTCGTAGAACCGGCCGCGCCACTCCTTCGGCGCGGCGGCGACGTCACTCGACATGCAGCACGCTCCTCTTCGCGTTGGCAAGGACGCGACGCGCCCGCTCGACGACGGGCAGGTCGATCATCTGCCCGTCGAGGGCGACGGCGCCCCGTCCCTCTGCCGCGGCCTGCTCGTACGCGGTGACCACGGCCTGCGCGCTCGCCACCTCGTCGGCCGACGGCGAGAACGCGTTGTTGACGACCTCTACCTGGGCAGGGTGGATGCACGCCTTCCCCCGGAAGCCGAGCGAGCGCGCGAGCGCGCAGTCGCGCTCGAGCCCCGCGAGGTCGCGGACGTCGACCCACACCTGGTCGACAGGCGGGCGGATCCCCGCCGCCGCCGAGTCGACGACCAGCGTGGAGCGGGCGAACAGCAACTCCTGGCCGTCGCTGCGCGGCTCCAGGCCGAGCTCGAGGCCCAGGTCGACGGCGCCCAGCACGAGAGCCTCGACGCCGGGCACCGAGGCGACCGCATGGGCGCTTCGCAGGCCGTCGGCGGTCTCGACGATCGCCACCACGGGGAGTCCGCCCGCCGCGGCGCGCTGCGCCGCGTGCGGCGACGCCTTCGGCAGCACGATCCCGTCCACCGTCTCTGCCGACAGCGCGGCGAGGTCGTCGTCGTGCCACGGCGTGCCGAGCGCGTTCACGCGCACGAGGCGGATGCTCTCCGTCGCGGCGCCCGCCAGCACCTCCGTGGCGAGCGTCCGCGCCCGGCCCTTCTCCTCCGGCAGCACGGCGTCTTCGAGATCCGCGATCACGACGTCGGCTCCTGCGTCGAGCGCCTTCCCGAGCTTGCGCTCGTCGCTCCCGGGGACGAAGAGGAACGATCGCGCGGCGGTGAGGGGCGGCATCGAATTGACAGAATCGCGAATGTCAGACATAAACACAAGTCCGGTACCACCGACGAGAGGAGCTTTGCGTGAAGGCGGTCGTCTTCCACGAGTTCGGCAACTCCGACGTGCTTCGGGTGGAGGAGCAGCCCGACCCGACTCCTGGCCCGGGAGAGGTCGTCGTCGACGTCACTGCGACCGCCCTCAACCACCTCGACGTGGACGTCCGCGAGGGCACCTCGCGCTTTCCGGTCGCCTTCCCGCACACGCTCGGCGTGGAGCCGGTGGGCCGGATCGCGGCGCTCGGGGAGGGCGTCACCGGCTGGCAGGTCGGCGATCGCGTGGCGGTCTACCTGATCGCCGTCTGCGGGGCCTGCGCCTACTGCCGCACGGGGCGCGAGTCGCTCTGCGTTGCGCCCGACTGGTTCGTGAGCATGGGCTCGGGCGGCGCCTACGCGGAGAAGGTGACGTGCAAGACGTCCCAGCTGATACCGATCCCGGACGGTGTCTCCGACGTCGAGGCCGCCGCCGCCCACATCGCGTTCGGCACGGCGTGGCACATGCTGATCACGCGGGCGGGCCTTCGGTCGGGGGAGACGGTGCTCATCAACTCGGTCGGGAGCGGCATCGGCTCGGCCGCGGTGCAGGTGGCCAAGCACGCCGGCGCCTTCGTGATCGGCAACTCGAGCCGCGACGACAAGCTGGAGCGGGCGGCCGCGCTGGGGATGGACGTCGGCATCAACTACACGACGCAGGACGTGGTCGCCGAGGTGATGGAGGCGACCGGCGGCGAAGGGGTCGACGTGGTCTACGAGCACGTCGGCGGCGAGCTCTTCCAGCACGGCCTCGACTCGCTGCGCAAGGACGGCCGCCTCGTGATCTGCGGCGGCCACAGCGGCGAGGTCGTCCCCTTCGACATCATCCCCTTCTTCCGCCGCCAGCTGTCGGTGATCGGGTCGTTCGTGTTCACGCGCGCCGAGGTCGAGGCGTGCTTCGCCCTGATCGCACGCGGCGCCCTCAAGCCGCAGGTGGCCGCGACCTTCCCGCTCGAGGAGGTCAAGGAGGCGACAGACCTGATGGAGTCCCGCGCGTTCTTCGGGAAGATCGTGCTCACCACGGGAGGTGCCGCATGAAGCGCATCGGGGTGGACGTCGGTGGCACCTTCACCGACCTGATCTACGTCGACGACGAGTCGGGAACGGTGCTCGTGCACAAGCTTCCGACGACACCGGACGACCCGTCGCAGGGCACGGTGCAGGGGATCCGCGAGCTGACCGAGGAGGCCGGCGAGGCGCCGTCGTCGCTCGACCAGGTCTTCCACGGCACGACGATCGCGACGAACATCGTGATCGAGCACAACGGCGCCCGCGTCGGCCTGATCACGACCGAGGGCTACCGCGACATCCTCCACATCGCGCGCCACAAGAAGCCGCTCAACTTCTCCAACTACCAGGACCTCCCCTGGCAGCGGTATCCGATCGTGCGTCGACGCGACCGGCTGACGGTGCCCGAGCGCGTCTCCCGCGACGGCACGGTGCTCGTCCCGCTCGACGAGGAGGCGGCCCGCGCGCAGGTACGCAAGCTCAAGGAGGCCGGCGTCGACGCGGTCGCGGTCTGCTTCCTCTTCTCGTTCCTGAACGCCGAGCACGAGCAGCGCGTGGCGGAGATCGTCCGCGACGAGTTCCCGGAGGCGTTCCTCTCGGTCTCCTCGGAGGTGCTCCCGCAGTACCGGGAGTACGAGCGCTTCTCCACCGTCTGCCTCAACGCGTACGTCGGCCCCAAGGTGGCGACGTATGTGGGCCGGCTCGAGCAGGAGCTCCACGAGCTGGGGCTGCGCACGCACGTCCACCTGATGACGTCGGCGAGCGGCGTGGCCACGCCGGAGGCGGCGGTGCAGCGGCCGGTCAACCTGCTCATGTCGGGCCCCGTCGCCGGGGTCGTCGGCGGCATCTGGGCGGGCAAGCAGGCGGGCTACGGGAACGTGATCACGCTCGACGTCGGCGGCACCTCGGCCGACATCGGCCTCGCGCAGGAGGGCAGGCTGCGCATGAAGCACCTGCTCGACACGCGCGTCGGCCCCTACCAGGCGATGATCCCGATGGTCGACGTGGACACGATCGGCGCCGGCGGCGGCTCGATCGCGTACGTCGACCAGGGCGGGATCTTCCGCGTCGGCCCGCGCTCCGCAGGCGCCGACCCGGGCCCTGCGGCGTACGACCGCGGCGGCACCGAGGCGACCGCCACCGACGCGATGGTCAACCTCGGCTGGCTGCAGCCCGAGGCGTTCCTCGGCGGCGGCATGACGCTGCGGGCCGACCTCGCCCGCCGCGCGTTCGAGGAGGGGCCGGCGAAGGCGCTCGGCATGTCGGTGGAGGAGGCGTCGATGGGCGCCGTGCAGATCCTCACCCACTCGATGGTGCAGTCGATCGAGGAGAACTCGGTGCGCAAGGGCTACGACCCGCGTGACTTCGCGCTGGTGGCCGAAGGAGGCGCGGGGCCGCTCTTCGCCGCCCAGATCGCGCTCGAGGTCGGCACCCCGCACGTGCTCGTGCCGCCGTACCCGGGCGTCACCGCCGCGATGGGGCTGCTCGCCACCGACATGGTCTACGAGGAGGTGGCGACCGCCTACCAGCGCCTCTCCTCGCTCGACCAGCCTGCGCTGGAGGAGCTGTTCGACCGGCTCGAGGAGAAGGTGCGGACCCAGCTCGCCGAGGACGGGGTGGCGCCGGACCAGGTGGTCGTGCACCGGATCGCCGACTGCCGGTACCTCGGCCAGGGCTACGAGCTGCGCGTGGACGTCCCCGCCGGCCCGGTCGACCACCCGTGGGAGGAGCGCGTCCGCGCCGACTTCCACGACATCCACGAGCGGGAGTACTCGCGCCGCTTCGAGGAGTCGGACATCGAGATCCCGAACGTCCGCGTCCGCGGCGTGGGGCTGATGCCGCCGCTCGAGACGAGCGAGGTGGAGCACGGAGGCGAGTCGCCCGACGCCGCGCTGCGTGACGAGGGCGAGGCGTGGTTCCACGTCGGCGGGACGCTGCAGCAGGTGCCCACGCGCTCCTACGACCGGGCTGCGCTGAAGGCCGGCAACCGACTCGCCGGCCCGGCGATCGTCAACCAGTACGACACGACGACCGTGATCCCACCCGGGATGACGGCTCACGTCGACCGGTTCGGGAACATCGTCATCGAGGTCGCCGCGTCGGCCGAGGCGAAGGCGCTCGCCGCCGCCTTGGGTGCCGTCGCGAGCGAGACCGTCTAGGAGGGAGCCCACATGTCCGTGACCGAATACGAGGTCGGCAAGCATCCCGGGCCCCCGACCCGCCCGCGGGTGGAGGTCGACCCGATCACGCTGCGCGTGCTCGGCGGCGCCTTCCACGCGATCGCCAAGGAGATGGCCGGCGTGCTCTTCCGCATGAGCTACTCGTCGATCATCCGCGAGTCCGAGGACCTCGGTGCCGGGATCTTCGACGCGGAGGGGCGCGAGCTCTGCGAGTCCGACTCGACGCCGATGCACATCGGCTCGCTGCCCTGGTACATCCGCGGCTTCCTGCACCGGTTGGGCGACGACGTGGAGGAGGGGGACGTGATCGTCCACAACCACCCGTACCTCGGCGCCTCGCACTCCCCGGACGTCGCCGTCGCTGTGCCGATCTTCCACGAGGGCGAGCTGCTCGGCTGGGCCGCCGTCACCGCGCACGTGCTCGACGTCGGCGGCTCGTTCCCGGGCATCAACGCCGACGCCTTCGACGTCTACGCCGAGGCGAAGCTCTACAACGGCCTGCGCTGGTACCGCCGCGGCGAGCTCAACACGGACGTCGACCGCATGATCTTCGACAACGTCCGCACGGAGACGATGAACCGTGGCGACATGAACGCCATGCTCGCCGCGTGCCAGCTCGGCCGTGAGCGGTTCCTGCGACTGGTGCAGCGCTACGGGGACGACGTCGTGATGAGCGCGGCGTACGACTGGATGGACTACTCGGAGCGGATGCTGCGCGCCGAGATCGAGAAGATCCCGGACGGGGAGTACGGCCCGATCGTGGGCTGGCTCGACGACGACGCCCGCAACCGCGACGTGCGCCTGCGCGTGGAGACGAAGGTCGTGGTCAAGGGCGACCGGATCACGATCGACCTCACGGGGTCCAACCCGGAGGTGCCGACCGGCTTCAACGTGCCGTTCGAGGGCTCGCTGCTCGTCGGCGCCTACTACGCGGTGCGCACGATCCTGCTGGACGAGGTGACGTTCCCCGAGCACGTGCCGCAGAACGACGGGGTGTTCCGGCCGGTCGACGTGATCGCCCCGAAGGGGACGATCTTCAACCCCAACTTCCCGCGGGCGTGCTTCTCGCGCTTCACGCAGGTGCAGCGGGTCGTCGACAACACGATTCTCGCGCTCGCGGAGGCGCTCCCGGACAAGGTGACCGCGGGCAACTCCGCGGGGATCCACTTCTGCGCGTACTCCGGGTTCGACGAGTCCGCCGGCGAGTACTGGCTGTACCTCGAGGTCAACGAGGGCTCCTACGGCGGCCGACACGGCAAGGACGCGATGGACTCGGTCGACAACCTGATGGCGAACACGCGCAACAACCCGATCGAGGAGCTCGACATGCGCTTCCCGATGCGGTGCGACCAGTACGAGCTCCGCCCGGAGCCCGCGGCTCCCGGGAAGTGGCGCGGCGGCATCGGCATCATCCGGCGCAACCGCTTCCTCGTCGACGGTGTGTACTCGTGCGAGGGCGACCGCCAGACGGACGCGCCGATGGGCATCTTCGGGGGCTGGGACGGCCTGGTCGCCTCGTGCCGTCGCAACCCGGACACGCTGCGCCAGGAGCTGCTCCACGCCAAGGTCACCGGCGTCCCCTTCGCCGCGGGCGAGTTCATCGAGTTCCGCGAGCCGAACGCCGCCGGCTACGGCGACCCGCTCGACCGCGACCCGGCACTCGTCCGCGAGGACGTGCTCGACGACTTCACGACCATCGAGCTCGCCCGAGACGCGTACGGCGTCGTCTTCGCCGACGAGCAGTCGCTGGAGATCGACGACGGGGCGACGGCGGCGCTGCGGGCGGAGCTGCGCGAGCGACCGCGGTTCACGTCGCTGACCGACTACTACGCGGAGCGTGGGCTGCCGCCGTCGTCCTCCCCGAGCTCGCTGGCCGGGAACCGGGAGTTCGGGATCGACTGAGGACGACGTTGACCGAGCCTCACGACGCCGGCGGCGACACCGACGCCGAGCCGGCTGCCCGCTCGCTGCGCGGGACGACGGATACTCCGCCGGGCGTCGCAGTGCGCCGCGTGCGGAAGGCGTACGAGCAGGTTGCGGATCAGCTCCGCGAGCTGATCATGACCGGCGAGCTGACCCCCGGGCAGCGCCTGCCCAGCGAGGCCGCCCTCGCCGCCGACTTCGGGGTCAGCCGGGCGACGATCCGCGAGGCACTCCGCGTGCTCGCGGCGCAGAGCCTGATCCGCACCTCGAAGGGGGCGGCCGGCGGCAGCTTCGTCACGCTTCCCACCGTCGACTACATCTCCTCGTTCGTGCACGCGA
>JAOUEK010000058.1 GCA_029858755.1 Thermoleophilia bacterium | reverse complement strand
AGGAGTTCGAGGCGATCCACCGTGCGAGTCGCGCCCGCGCGCGGCGCAACGGCGGACGCCGGTAGGCCCGTCGGTCGGGCCACGCGCGCGGCCGCGGCATCTACACTGGCCCGCAGTGCCACGAAACCGCACCGCACGCCCGGCGGTGCTGGGCGCGTCTCTGCGACGTCCTGCCGCGGGCCAGGTTCCTTCCCGCACCAGCACCGCGCTCCGGCGCCGGCTCGTCGTCGGGGCGCTCGTGCTGCTGGCGTTCGCCCTGATCACGGTGTCGTTCCGCGACGGCGAGCGCGGCCCGCTCGACCGCGTGCAGGAGGCCGGCGCGGGCGCGCTGCGGCCGTTCCAGGTCGCCGCCGAGCGCGTGGCCGCGCCGTTCGAGGACGGATACCGCTGGCTCGATGGCCTCTTCACCGCCCGCTCGGAGGCGGAGCGCCTGCGCAAGGAGAACGACGTCCTGCGCCAGCAGGCGGCGCGGATCGAGCTGGCAACGCGCGAGAACGCCCGCCTCAAGGCGCTGCTCGCGTTCCGTGACGGCCCGTCCTTCCCGGGCGGCTACGACGGCGTCGCGGCGGCGGTGATCGGCCGGCCCGCCGGGGCGTTCTCGCAGGCCGTGGTGATCGCAGCCGGCAGCAACGACGGTGTCCGGCGGAACGACCCCGTGGTCACGCAGGACGGCCTCGTCGGCCTCGTCACGCGCGTCTCCGCCCGCACCGCCCGCGTCACCCTGCTCACCGACGACCGCAGCGCCGTCTCGGCCGTCGACGCCGGTACCGAGGCCGCCGGCGTCGTGCGCCACGGTCGCGCTGCCCGTTCGACGCTCGTCCTCGACCGTGTGCCGAAGGAGGACGTGGTGCGCGTCGGCGACACCGTCGTCACTGCCGGCTGGCGGGTCGGTCAGCTCTCGTCGCTGTACCCGCGCGGCATTCCCATCGGTCGCGTGACCAGCGTCGGACAGGCCGACACCGACCTCTACAAGCAGGTGCTCGTCGAGCCGTTCGCCGACTTCCGCTCGCTCGACTCCGTGCTCGTGCTCGTCGTCACCGACGAGGAGCGGCCGTGATCTCCGCCGCGCGCGCGACGGCGCTCGTCTTCGTGGCAGCGATCGCCCAGGTCGCCGTGTTCTCCGGGATCGACCTGCTTGCGACCACGCCCGACGTGCTGCTCGTCGTCGTCGTCGCCGTCGCCTTCGCGCGCGGCGCTCTCTTCGGCTCCGTCGCCGGATTCTTCGGAGGCCTCGTGGTCGACACGGCGACGCTCGGCGTGCTCGGTGTGACCTCGCTGCTGCTCACGCTCGCCGGGTTCTGGGCTGGGCGCTACGCGGAGACGACCGGTCGCGGCCGCCCGTTCGCCCCCTATCTCGCCGTCGGCGTGATGGCGGTCCTGGTCACCGCCGGCGGCATCGTCGTGCACTACCTGCTCGGCGACGGCGTCGACCTCCGCGGGATCGGCGCCGGCATCGTGCCGACGGTCGTCCTCGACGTCGCGCTCGCCGTCCTGCTCGTCCCGGTCTCCCGCCGGGTGATCGGCACGCCGCGGCTCGACCGCGCCCGGGAGGTCGAGATCGTTGTCTAACCCGCCGTACGGCGAGCAGCGCTCGTCGTCGACCCGCTTCCTCCCGCCCGACCCGGGCGTCTCCGCGCCGTACCGGCTGACCCCGGGCCTGGCCCTCCGCGTCGGCGTGATCGGGGCGATCGCGCTCGCGGTGTTCGCCGTGCTGATCGTTCGGCTGTGGTCGCTCCAGGTGCTCTCGGGCGAGAAGTACCTGGGCGCCGCGCAGTCCAACCAGCTGCGCACCATCCGGCTGGAGGCGCCCCGCGGCCCGATCCTCGACCGCAACGGCAAGGTGATCGTCGACAACGTCCCGGGGACGGCGGTCAAGCTCTGGGTCGGCGACCTGCCGAAGAAGGGTCGCTTCACGGTGATCCGGAGACTGGCCGGGGTGCTGGACGTCTCCGCGCTCGCCCTCGCCCGTGCCGTCGACGAGGGCCGCGCCGACCCGCTGACGCCGATCACGGTGAAGACCGCGGTGCACGAGGAGCAGGTCGCGTACCTGTACGAGCACCAGGCGGAGTTCCCCGGCGTCCAGATCCAGCAGACGTACCTTCGCGACTACGAGTACCAGACGATCGCCGCGCAGCTGCTCGGCTACGTCGGCGAGATCTCCGGCGACGAGCTCAAGCGCAAGGCCAAGGACGGCTACGTGCTCGGCGACAAGATCGGGAAGAGCGGCATCGAGGCACGGTACGACGAGTACCTCCGCGGCGCCACCGGCCTCGCGCAGATCCGCGTCGACTCGCTGGGGCAGCCGCAGAGCAGGCTCGAGCTCCGCCGCGACGCGCGCCCCGGCAACGCCGTGCGGCTGACGCTGGACATCGGGCTGCAGCGCGAGGCGGAGCGGGCGCTGCGCTTCGGCATCGAGACGGCGCGCGCGAACAAGTCGTACTACGCCAACGGCGGTGCGATCGTCGCGCTCGACCCGCGGGACGGAGCCGTGCTCGCAATGGCCTCCTACCCGACCTTCAAGCCGTCGGTCTACGTGGGGCGGGTCGACGCGAAGAAGATCGCGCCGTTGCTCGACGCCGACGCGGCGAAGGAGGCGAACTACCCCGGGCTGAACCGCGCCACCCAGGTCGAGTACCCACCCGGCTCGACGTGGAAGCCCGTGACGGCGCTCGCCGCGATGCAGGAGCACCTGCTCGCCCCGTACGAGTCGATCCAGTGCACCCCGCGCGCCGAGTACGGGCTGGACAAGCAGGTGTTCCGGAACTGGGACCCGTACGTCAACCGGCCCATGGCACTGCCCGAGGCGCTCGCCGCGTCGTGCGACACGTACTTCTACGACGTCGGCTACCGGTTCTACACGTCGGGCGTCGACAACTGGGCGCGGATGCAGGATTGGGCTCGCATCTTCGGCTTCGGCGCACCCGCCGGGCTCGACATCGGCGGCGAGGCGGACGGCCTCGTGCCCACGCCCGCCTGGCGCAAGCGCACCTTCACGAGCGACTGGGACCGGGCGTGGAACCCGGGTGACTCGATCCAGCTGGCGATCGGGCAGAAGGACGTCTCCGTGACGCCGCTGCAGATGGCCCGCTTCTACGCGATGATCGCCAACGGCGGCAAGCTGGTCACGCCGTACCTCGTGTCCGAGGTGGACACCCCAGCCGCGAACGAGCAGCGCAGCGTGGTGCTGCGCAGCTTCGCTCCCGACCCGCCACGGGACGCCGGGGTGGACGGCTCTGCGCTGCAGGTCGTGCGCGAAGGACTGTACGCCGCGACGCACGCCACGGACGGCACGTCGTCCGGCGTGTTCGCGAGCTACCCGGTGCCGATCGCGGGCAAGACGGGAACCGCCGAGAAGGTCGTCCCGCTCCCGGGCTACCCTGCCGACCACCTCGAGGACCAGTCCTGGTGGTGCGGTTACGGGCCTGCCGACGACGCCCGCATCGTCGTCTGCGCGGTGATCGAGAACGGCGGTCACGGCAGCACCGCGGCGGCGCCCGCGGCGCTCAAGGTGTTCGAGCGGTTCTTCGGCGTCAAGGGAGGAGCGCAGGTGCTCGTGGCGACGGATTGATCGTCGACGCCCCTCGCCGCGCCGTCACTTCCCGGCCGCAGCCGCTCGCGGCGAGCGCAGCCGGCAGGTTCGTGCGCAACCTCGACTGGGTGCTGCTGCTCGCCGTCGTGGCGCTGGTCGCCTACGGGCTCTGGGCCGTCGACGGGATCACGCGCTTCGACGTCCCCGGCGACCCGAACTACCACCTCGACCGCCAGGTGGTGGCGGTCGTGCTCGGCGGCGCCGGCTTCGTGCTCGCGACGCTGGTCCCCCCGGGGCTCTACCGGCGTCACTGGAAGCTCCTGTACGCCCTCACGCTGTCGTTCATGCTCGTCGTCGTGGTCGTCGCGGCGGAGGTCCGTGGCGCGAAGCGCTGGATCGACATCGGGCCCTTCCAGTTCCAGCCCTCGGAGTTCGGCAAGGCCGCCTTCGTGCTCGCCATCGCCGGGTTCCTCGTCACGCGCCAGGCGCGCATCCGCGAGCTCCGGACGGTGCTGGCCGCTGTCGGTCTCGGAGTCGTGCCGGCGGCGCTGGTGTTCGTCCAGCCGGACCTCGGCACCGCGCTCGTCTACGGGGCGGCGCTCGCGGCCGTGCTCTTCCTCGCCGGCGTCCGCTGGCTGCACCTCAGCCTGCTCGCGCTCGTGCTCGTCGTGGCCGTCGCCAGCGTCCTCTGGTTCCTGCCGTCGGCCGGGATCGAGGTGCTCAAGCCGTATCAGACCGCACGGCTCACCGGCTTCACGAACCCCGACTCGGATCCCGCCGGGCTCACCTACAACGTCACGCAGTCGATCACCGCGATCGGTGCCGGAGGCCTCGACGGCAGGGGTGTCCGCGAGGCGAGCCAGACGCGGCTCGACTACCTTCCCGAGCATGCGACGGACTTCGTGTTCGCCTCGTTCGCCGAGCAGCGCGGCTTCTTCGGCGCCTCGATCCTGCTGCTGCTCTACCTGCTCGTCGTGTGGCGGGCGCTCCGTGTGGTCACCGTCGCCGGCGACCTCTACGGGGCCGTCGTCGCCGGGGGGATCGCGGTCGCGCTGCTCTTCCAGATCTTCGTCAACGTCGGCATGACCATGGGCATCGCGCCGGTCACCGGGATCCCGCTTCCGTTCTTCACCGTCGGCGGCTCGTCGATGATGTCGAACCTCGTCGCGATCGGGCTCCTGCAGTCGATCCACGCACGAGGCATGGCGACGCTCTCCCGCCGCTGATGCCGGTCGGGCTCTCGATCGGGCCGCTGCTGCGCCTCGCGCGCCAGAGCTCGGGCCCGCTCGAGCCGGCCGGGCCCCTGGTCGTGCTCGGGCCGCTCGCGCCCCAGCTCTCACGGGCGCTCGCCGAGGGTGGCGACGCGTCGCTCGTTCGACCGGACGGGGAGCCGGCCGGCGCAGGCGTGCTCGTCTGCGTGCTCGCCGGCGGCCCCTCCGCCGAGCAGCTCAGGGTGCTCCGGGCCGCCGCACGCGCCGGGACGCCGCGCGTGGCCGTGCAGACCGGCGCCCCTGCCGACGTGCCGTACGTGCTCGCCCGGGACGTCGTCGACTGCCCGCCGGGCCGCGGCTTCCCGGTCGAGCGGATCGCGGGCGCGATCGCGCGCGCTGCCGGCCCCGCCGGGGCCGCGCTCGCCGCGCGCCTTCCCGCGCTGCGCGAGCCGGTCGTCCGTGCTCTCGTGGCGCGGTCGGCGCTCCGGGCCGCCGCGATCGCCGCCGTGCCCTGGGTGCACGGGTCACACCTGCCGCTGCTCCTACCCCTGCAGGCTCGGACGATCCGCGAGGCGTTGACGGCGACGGGCGCACCCGAGCGGGAGCTGCCGCTCCCCGCGGCCGCACCGGTGCGCCCGGAGTTCGGCCTGGCACTGGCCGTCGGCCTCGCCGGACGCTCGCTGGCGCGGGCCCTGCCGCACGGCGGCGTGCCCGTGCGGGCAGCGATCGCCGGCGGAGTCACTCTCGCCATCGGCGCTCTCGCGGCCACGCCGGGGCTCCTCACGCAGCGCCACTCGTAGCGCCCGGCACATCCGCTCCCTCGATCGTGCGGCGTCGGCGGCGGGTCCGTCCGGACCCGGTCCTAGGATGGCGCCCGACTCGCGATCCAGGAGGCACCGTGGCCCACACCGAGCTGGCCGAAGAGCTGTTGCAGATCGAGGAAGCCGATGCATGGTTCGAGTACCTCGAGGCGACTCGAGGCCAGACGCACACGCGGTACGGCGAGCTCGAGCCGTGGGCGTGGGCGCGGCTCTCCCAGCGCCTCCGCGCCGTGCGTGCTCGGCGCGCGAGGCTGAAGCCGGCAGCGGCCTGAGCCCGGATCGCGCAGGGCGGCCCGCCGCCGCTGGTAGCCTTCGGCGATGAGGCCCATGGCCACTGCATTCCACACACGACGCTGCGCGACGACGGCAGCCGCATGGGCGGCGCCGGATCTGTGCGCGCAGACGGGAGGAGACCCGATCCTTGCCCTGGTTTCGATTTCTCAAGAAGACCGCAGGCGCGGCCATGCAGGCCGCCGAGACGGAGGCGACGGCGCCGGCTGAGCGGCCGGCCACCGCCGCGAGCGACGACGCACGACGGTCCGGCGACTCGACGCCGGACGGGCCCGCCGCCGAGGCGGAGCGCCGCCGCCGCCGGCGAGGTACCCGCGGCGGGCGCAACCGGAAGAAGCGGACCGGCGCCGCTGCGACCGCCGGCGGCGCCGGCGCCGCGGAGAGCGCCGGCGAGCCTGCCACGGCCGCGCCGGCCGCGACCGCGAAGCGCCAGCCGGCGAAGCAGGCGGCGGACGGCGAGAAGACGTCCGGCCGTCGCGGCGGGAGCCGCAGCGGCACAGGCGGCAGGCGCAAGCAGGCGCCCCGTCGCGCTCCGCTGCCGGCCGCCAAGCGCGAGCTCTTGATCTCCGTCGACGCGGGCGAGCAGCGCGTCGCGATCATGGAGGACGACCGCGTCGCCGAGGTCTACCTCGAGCGCCCCGACCGCCGCTCGATCGCGGGGAACATCTACCTCGGCCAGGTCGACAACGTGCTCCCCGGCATGGAGGCCGCGTTCGTCGAGATCGGCCTCGAGAAGAACGGGTTCCTCTACGTGGACGAGATCGTCGCGCCCGAGCTCGAGGGGAAGGCGCGCGAGGGGAAGCGGATCACCGACCTGATCCAGCGCGGCCAGGAGATCCTCGTGCAGGCCGTGAAGGACCCGATGAAGACGAAGGGCGCTCGGCTCACCACCGAGGTCTCGCTCCCGGGGCGCTTCCTCGTGTACGTCCCGTACGGCGAGGGGCTCGGCGTCTCACGACGGCTCGATGACGCAGAGCGGCAGCGGCTGAAGGAGATCCTGCGGGAGATCGAGCCGAAGCAGGGCGGCGTGATCGTCCGTACCGCGGCCGACGGCGCCTCGGCGGAGGACCTCGAGCGGGACATGGTCTTCCTGGAGCGGCTGTGGAAGACCGTCCAGGCGCGTGCCAAGACGTCGTCAGCGCCCGAGCTCGTGTACCAGGAGGCGGAGCTCCCGCTGCGCATCGTCCGCGACCTCTTCGCCGGCGACTTCGTCGCCGCCCACGTCGACGACGACCGTGCGCACAGGCGCATCGTCGGCTACCTGAAGAAGACGTCGCCGCACATGATCGAGCGCGTTCACCGCGACAAGGAGAAGGAGCCGCTGTTCGAGCGCTACGGGGTGGAGCGCGAGATCTCGTCCACCCTCGACCGGCGCGTCGACCTGCCGTCCGGCGGGTATCTGATCTTCGACTACGCCGAGGCGTTCACGGTGATCGACGTGAACACCGGGCGCTTCGTCGGCTCCCGCAAGAAGACGTCGACGCAGCGGCTCGAGGACACGATCGTGAAGAACAACCTCGAGGCGGTGAAGGAGGTCGTGCGCCAGCTGCGGCTGCGCGACATCGGCGGGATCATCGTCATCGACTTCATCGACATGGCCAACCCCAAGAACAGGCAGGCCGTGGAGGAGGCGCTCCGCACCGAGCTCGAGCGCGACCGCACGAAGACGTACGTGGTCGAGATCTCCCCGCTCGGCCTCGTCGAGATGACGCGTCAGAACGTCACCGAGGGCCCGCGCGAGCTGATGACCCGCAAGTGCCCGACCTGCGGCGGAGACGGGATCGTCGTCTCCGACGCCACGATCGCGATGGCGGTGGAGCGTCGCCTGCGGGCGCTCGCCGCAGCCGGGGCGCGCGGTATCCAGGCGCACCGGGTTGCCCTCCATCCGCACACGCTGGCGCTCCTCGCGGGCCCGGGCGGCGAGCGGCTCGCGGCGCTCGAGGCCTCGACCAAGCGCCGGTTCTTCCTCGTCGCCGCCGACGGCCACGTGCACGCCGATCACCTGGAGGTCCTGGCCGAGGGCAAGCTCGACGAGCTGCGGCCCGACGTCCCCGTCGAGGAGGACGCGGAGGTCGAGGTGAAGCTCGTCGAGGTGGGGCTGCACGACGCGGCCGCCGGTGTCGGCGCGCTGGACGGCGTGGACGTGATCGTGGCCGGCGCCGCATCCCTGGTCGGCAAGCGCGTCACGGTGCGCGTCGGCCGGGTGCTCGACGGTCAGGTGCTGGGGACGCTCGTGGACGGCGCCCGCGCGCCGGCGCCGATCACGTTCGAGAGCGAGGCGGAGAAGCCGACCCGCGCCCCCGCGCGACGCGGGCCCGCCGGCAAGGCCCGCCCGACCGCCGACGACGCTCCGGCCGAGGCCGACGCCGAGCGCGAGGAGCCCGCCGAGGAAGAGCAGGCTGCGGCGGAGGGCGAGCCCGACGTCGGAGACGCAGACGCCGACGCCGAGGGCGCCGGCCCGTCGGCCGACGGCGAGGTCGGTGCCGCGGACGGACCGCCGAAGAAGAAGACGCGTCGCGGGTCTCGCGGAGGCCGTCGGCGGAAGAAGAAGCCGGCGGAGGCGGGAGCCGAGGCCTCGGACGACGGTGCCGAGGCCGAGCGCGGTGAGGCGAGCGAAGACGACGACGGCGGTGCCCTCCCTGCCGAGGGGGCGCCTGCGGCGGGCGACAAGCCCGCGGCCGGGGAGAAGCCCGGTGCCGGGGAGAAGCCCGGTGCCGGGGAGAAGGCAGGTGCCGGGGAAAAGCCCGCGCCGGCCG
>JAOUEK010000057.1 GCA_029858755.1 Thermoleophilia bacterium | reverse complement strand
GCCATCCGTCGCCCTCCGTCGGGCTGCACCTCGAGGGGCTCGAACGCCCCGTCGCGACCCACGCGGGCCCGCCACACGGTCAGCTGCCGCCCGTGGAGGATCGCGCGCGCCCCGATGTGGGGCGACAGCGCCCGCACCCGCCGCACGAGCTCCTCGGGGGGGCGGTCGAGGTCGAGCGCTCGGTCGGCCGGCCCGATCTTGTCCGCGTACGTGACCCCTTCCTCCGGCTGGGGCGTGAAGGCCGGTGGCGCAGCGGCGAGCACGCCGTCGAGGAGGCGTGCCGCGACCTCGCCGGCGCGCGCGTACACAGTGCCCGCGTCGTCGTCCTCCTCGATCGCGAAGCGCTCCTGGGCGGCGATCGGGCCCGCATCGAGCGCCTCGACCGTCTCGTGGATCGTGACGCCCGTCTCACGATCGCCGGCGAGGATCGCCCGCTCCACCGGTGCGGCGCCACGCCAGCGCGGCAGCAGCGAGGGATGCACGTTCAGCCACAGCCGCTCGGCGAGCAGGGCCGGCGGCACCAGCAGGCCGTAGGCGCAGACGACCACGACGGGCGCGTCGAGGTCGAGCCCGGCGCGGAGATCCTCGGGCTGCAGCACGAGGATCCCGAGGCGCTCCGCGGTCTCCTTCGCCGGCGGCGGGGCGAGGCGGCGGCCGCGCCCCTTGGGCGCGTCAGGGCGGGTGAGCAGGCAGGAGACGTCGTGACGGGCAGCGAGGCGCTCGAGGACGTCCGCACCGAAGGGCGCCGTCGCAGCGACGGCGATCCGGGCCCGAATCACCTCGAGAGCAGGAGCCTGGGGCGGAGCTGACGGAGCGCCTGGCGGCGCGATTCCGGGTCGGCGCGGTCGACGATCAGGACGCCGTCGAGGTGGTCGAGCTCGTGCTGGACGACCCGCGCCAGCAGCCCGTCGAGCTCGAGGCTGACAGGGGCACCGGATGCGTCGGAGCCCTCGATCGTGATGCCGATCGGGCGCTCGACGTCGACGCGGACCGCGCCGAGCGAGAGGCACCCTTCGTCGTCGACCTCCGTCTTCGAGGACGCCTGCGCGAGCACCGGGTTGACGAGCACGCGGTCGCTCTCGCCGTCGTGGAAGACGAAGAAGCGCCGCAGGATCCCGACCTGCGTCGCGGCGAGCCCGATCCCGTCCGCGTCGTGCATGAGGCCGATCATCCGCTCGGCGATCCGCGGCAGCTCCTCGTCGAAGACCTCGACCTCCGCGGCGCGCATCCGCAGCACCGGGTCGCCGTACTGGCGGATCTGCGCCAGCGCCATGCGCTTGCGCGCCTCGCGCTCCGCCGCCTCGCGGGCCTCCTCCTGCGTCGCGGGGGCGTCGACCACGACGTCGACCGCGGCGTCGTGATCGTGATCGTGATCGTGATCGTGCTCGTGATCGTGCTCCGCGGTGGCCATCGCCGTCGAGTCTAGCGGCGAGGCGGCGGGGCCATGACCGGCTCGCCTACAGCGACTGCGGGTCGACGTCGACGACTGCCGCGAGGCCGTCGCGGCGCATCGCAGGGCCGGCGGCCGCGAGCAGGCGCGCCGCCTGCCGCGCGAGCCTGCGCGGCTCGGCGGTCTTCGCGAGCAGCTGGGCGCGGAAGCGCCCCCGGAGCCGGAGCAGGGGCGCCGGCCCGAGCAGGTCGGCGCCGAGGCCCTCCAAGCCCTCCCTGACTTCCCGCAGGGCGCGCTGCGGCCCTTCCGCGTCGGGCCCGGAGACGACGATCGACACCAGGTGCCGGAACGGCGGATAGCGGAGCGCCTCGCGACGCTCGGTCTCCCCGGCCAGGAACCCGGCGACGTCGTGCCGCGCCGCGTACGCGAGCGGCGTCGCGTCCGGCTGGAACGTCTGCACGAGCACTTTCCCGGGTGCGTCCCGCCCGCTGCGACCGGCGAGCTGGGTGACGAGCTGGAACGTGCGCTCCTCGGCGCGGAAGTCGGGCAGGGCGAGACCGGTGTCGGCATCGACCACCGCCGCGAGCGACACGCCGGGGAAGTGGTGCCCCTTCGCGACCATCTGCGTGCCGACGAGGACTGCGCGGTCGGCCTCGCGGAAGCGGACGAGCGCCTCGCGCAGCGCGCCGGGCCGCGAGGCGGTGTCCGCATCGAGCCGGATGCGCTCGAGCTCCGGCACGTGTCGTGCCAGCTCGGCCTCGAGCCGCTGCGTGCCGGCGCCCACTCGGGCGACGTCCGCGGAGCCGCAGGCGGGGCACGTCGTGGGGACACGCTCGCTGTAGGCGCAGTGGTGGCAGTGGATCCTGCCGTCCGCGTGGAGCGTGAGCGCGACGTCGCACAGGTCGCAGCGTCGGGTGACCCCGCACGACCGACAGTGCACGGCGGGCGCGACGCCGCGCCGGTTGAGCAGCAGGATCGCGCGGCCGCCGTCGTCGGCGAGCCGACCGAGCTCCGTCAGGAGCGGCGCCGACAACGGGTATCCCGCCTCCCGCCGGAGGTCGACGATCCGCACACGGGGCATCGGCGCGCCGATGCGCGCCGGCAGCGAGAGCCGCTCGAGGGCGACCCAGCTCTCCGGCCGCGGCGTCGCGCTCCCGTAGACGGCGACGGCCCCCTCCACCGCGGCCCGCTTGGCCGCCACGGTGCGGGCGTCGTAGCGCGGGTCCGATTCCTGCTTGTACGCCGCGTCGTGCTCCTCGTCGACCACGATCAGCCCCACGCCGCGCATCGGCGCGAACAGGGCGGAGCGCGCCCCGACGACCACGCGCGCCTCGCCGCGGGCAACGCGGTCGCGCTCGTCGCGGCGCTCGGCGTCACCGAGGCCGGAGTGGAGCACCGCCACCGTGTCGCCGAAGCGCCGGCGGAAGCGCCCCACGGTCTGCGGCGCGAGCGCGATCTCGGGGACGAGCACGATGGCACCGAGGCCCCGCTCCAACGCGGCGGCGCACGCCTGCAGGTACACCTCCGTCTTGCCGCTCCCGGTGGGCCCCTCGAGCAGGACGTGGTGGCCGAGGCCGACGTCGAGCGCGGCGACGATGCGCGCGACCGCCGCGAGCTGCTCGTCCGTCAGCGCGTCCGGCTCGGCCTCGCCCCCGATCGCGTCGCGTGCCCCGGGCGACGGGCGGGAGCCCCGGGGCGCACGGCGGCGCGGCGCGACGAGCTCGAGCGCTCGGGCCGGCGTGGAGCCGTAGTAGTCGGCGAGCCAGAGCGCGAGGTCGACGAGCGTCGGCGGGATGCGGTCGACGACCGGCCCCGTGGGAAGCAGCTGGACCCCGTCGGGCGCGGCGACCCCGACGTCCGCGACCACGCCGCGCGTCCGTGACCGGCCGAGGCGCACGTCGACGACGCACCCCTTGACGACGTCGTCCGCCACCTCGTAGGTGAACGGCCGGGAGAGGCTGCGCGTCGAGACGAGCGGGTAGACCGATGCCAGCGGCACCGGGAGAAGACTACGGCCGGCGCGTGACTACGCGGTGGAGCGGCGCCGCTGCGGCCGGAAGTAGGCGACGAGCGTCGGCGCGGCGAGGGCCACGATGGCGCCCCACAGGATGACCGGGCTCTCCGGGATCACACCCGCCTCCGCCAGCTCCGCGAGCCCCGAGGCGAGCAGGAGGCCGCTCGTGATCGTGAAGAAGCGCCGCAGGTCGAGTCGATGGGAGCCGCGGTAGAACGCGTACCCCAGCCCGATCGCGAGCGCGAGCCCGACGAGCGCCGACACGAGCGAGACCACAGGGCTCGTCTTCTCGGTGGTGGAGAAGAGGAAGAGCGCGGTCTCCACCCCCTCGCGGAGCACGCCGGCGAAGGCGACCGCGGCGAGGCCGAGCGCCGACCCCTGCGCCAGGGCGAGCTTCACCTGGCCCTCGATGTCGGAGCGGATCGTGCGCGCCTGGGCGCGCATCCAGAACACCATCCAGGTGAGCAGCGACGCCGCGAGGATCATCGTCACACCCTCGAACAGGTACTCGGCACGCCCCTCGAGCCCAGCGCCGACGACGAAGAGCGCGATCCCGACCGCGGCACTGATCGCGAGTGCGGCAGCCACGCCCAGCCACACGACGGCGAAGCCGTCGCGCCGGCCGCTGCGATCCAGGAACGCGAGCACGATGCCGACGACGAGCGACGCCTCGAACCCCTTGCGTAACAGGACCAGCCCGCACCAATGGTCCCCTTGCACACGTCGTTCGACAACCCTGACACGGCGGTGGAGAGGCGCTTTCCCGCGAGCCTCGCGGTCTGTAAGGTTCCCCTTACATGGCGTGCTCGGCGATCCTGCTGGACGGCGTCTCGAAGCGCTACGGCGATGTGCTCGCGGTTGACCGCGCGTCGCTCTGCGTCGACCGTGGCCACGTCGTCGCCCTGCTCGGCCCCTCGGGCTGCGGCAAGACGACCCTGCTTCGCCTGATTGCCGGCTTCGAGCGGCCGGACGCCGGCACGATCGAGGTCGCTGGCGCAGCCGCGGCGGGGCCCGCGATCTGCACGCCGCCGGAGCGCCGCCCCGTGGGCATGGTCTTCCAGGACTACGCGCTCTTCCCGCACCTGACGGTGGCGGACAACGTGGGCTTCGGGCTCCGACGCGCCGAGCGGCCGACGCGCGTGCCCATGCTCCTGGCTCTCGTCGGGCTGTGCGGGCTCGGCGATCGTTATCCGCACGAGCTGTCCGGCGGCCAGCAGCAGCGCGTCGCGCTCGCGCGGGCGCTCGCGCCCGCGCCCGACATCGTGCTCCTCGACGAGCCGTGGTCCAACGTCGACCCCCACCTCCGCGAGGAGCTCCGCTCCGAGGTGACGGGGATCCTGCGGCCGCTCGGCGTGACCGTGCTGCTCGTGACGCACGACCGCGAGGAGGCGTTCTCCGTCGCCGACCGCGTCGCACTCGTCCACGAGGGGACGATCGTTCAGGAGGGGACAGCCGAGGAGCTGTACTTCAACCCCGCATCCCGCTGGGCTGCCGAGTTCGTCGGCACCGGCAACGTCCTCCGCGGCCACGTCCAGGACGGGCTCGTACGCACCACGCTGGGGACGTTCCCCGCCAATGGCGCCTCCGGCGCGGACGAGGTCGAGGTGCTCATCCGGCCGGAACTGCTCGAGCTGTCGCCGGATCCCGAAGGCAACGGCGAGGTCGTGCGCAGGGAGTTCCGTGGCCACGACGTCTTCTACCGCGTGTTGCTCGACGGCGTGGAGCTGCTCTCCCACCGCCCGTCGACGGAGGTCGTCCCGCTCGGGGCCCGGGTCGCGATCCGGCTCCACGAAGGGCACGTACCGGTTTTCCACTAGCGACACCGGATATTCGTGTAAGGTCGACCTTACATCGATACACAGGGCACCCTTACACGGAGGTCGCCATGAAGGTGTTGACGTTGACGGTCGTGCTCGCGGCGACGCTCGCGACGGCGGCGTGCGGAGGCGGCGACGGATCGGGCCCGCTCACGGTCTACTCGGGTCGCGAGGAGGAGCTCGTCGCGCCCCTCTTCGAGATGTTCACCGAGGCGACCGGGATCGACGTCGAAGTGCGCTACGGCGACAGCGCGGAGCTCGCGGCCGCGATCAACGAGGAAGGGGGCAACTCCCCAGCCGACGTCTTCTTCGCACAGGATCCGGGCTCGCTCGGCGCGGTCGACGCGGAGCTCACTGAGCTCCCCACCGACGTGCTCGATCGTGTCGATCGGCGCTTCCGCGACGACGGTGGACGCTGGGTCGGCACCTCGGGCCGCTCCCGCGTCCTCGTCTACAACACGGATGCTCTCTCCGAGGCCGACCTCCCCGGATCCGTCTTCGATCTCACCGACCCGGTGTGGAAGGGCCGGATCGGCATCGCTCCGACCAATGCCTCCTTCCAGGCCTTCGTGACCGCGATGCGCCTCGCTGCCGGTGACGAACGCACGCGCGCCTGGCTCGAGGGGCTGAAGGCGAACGACCCGAAGACGTACGAGAAGAACACGCCGATCGTCGAGGCCGTCGCCGCAGGCGAGGTGGACGTCGGGCTCGTCAACCACTACTACCTCTATCTCGTGCGCGAGGAGCAGCCTGCCGCTCCGATCGCGAACCACTTCTTCGACCCGGCCGACCCCGGGGCGCTCGTCAGCGTCGCCGGTGCAGGAGCGCTCGCGAGCTCCAATCAGCCTGACGATGCGCAACGCTTCGTCGAGTTCCTGCTCTCGGAGGAGGCGCAGCGCTTCTACGTCGAGGATGCCGAGGAGGCGGAGTACCCGCTCGTCGCGGGGATCCCGGCCGCCGAGGGCCTGCCGCCAATCGAGCAACTCCAGGGCCCGGACGTCGACCTCTCGAGCTTCGGCGGGGAGCTCGCTTCCACGATCGAGATGTTGCGCGAGACGGGCTACCTGACGTGAGCAACGGAGCGGGGCGCCACCGGCCCCCGCTCCTCCTCGTCCTCGTGGCGGGGGTGGTGGTCGCGGCCCTGCTGCTGCCGCTCGCGTACCTCCTGATCCGCGTCGCCGGGCATCCTGCCCGAGCGCTCGAGATCCTCGGCGAGCGCGGAACGTGGCGGCTCGTGTGGAACACAGCCGTACTCGTCGTGGGGGTGGTGGTGGCAGCTGTCCTGGTCGGCGTGCCGCTGGCCTGGTTGGTGACCCGGACCGACCTTCCCGGGCGCCGCGTCTGGGCCGTCGCCGGCGCTCTCCCGCTCGTGATCCCGAGCTACGTCGCTGCCCTGTGCCTGCTCGGCTTCTTCGGCGAGCGGGGACTGCTGGCCGACCTGCTGGGGATCGAGCGCTTTCCGGACGTGACCGGCTACTGGGGTGCACTCGCCGCGCTCACGCTCGCCACGTATCCCTACGTGTTCCTGCTGGCTCAGGCGTCGCTCCGCGACCTCGATCCATCACTCGAGGAGGCGGCGCGGGGGCTCGGCATCGCCGGCTGGCGCTCGTTCGCGCGTGTCACGGCGCCGGCGATCCGTCCGGCGGTCGGGCTGGGCGCACTGCTCGTCGCGCTGTACACGCTGTCGGACTTCGGCGTCGTCTCGTTGATGCGCTACGACGCACTCACGCGTGCCATCTACCTCCAGTACCGCAGCCTCTTCGACCGCACGCCCGCGGCCACGCTGGCGCTGCTCCTCGTGGCGCTGACGGCGGTCGCCCTCGTCCTCGAGGCCCGGACGCGGCGGCACGGTCGCCTGCACCGCTCCGGACCGGGCGCGGCGAGGCCGGCCCCGCCCGTCCCGCTCGGGCGCTGGACCGCCCCCGCGCTCGCGTTCTGCACGCTCGTCACGGGGCTGTTCATCGTCCTGCCCGCGGCGGTGCTCGTCACCTGGCTCGCACGCGGCGTGGCGAACGATCGCCAGCTCGAGGCTCCATGGGCCGCTCTGGTTGGCTCCGTCGGGGCCTCGGGGCTCGCGGCGCTCGCCGCCATCCTCGCCGCGCTCCCCGTCGCGGTGCTCGCGACGCGGTATCCGAGCCGCCGCACACGCGTGCTGGAGCGCCTCGCCTATGCGGGAAACGCGCTCCCCGGGCTCGTGATCGCGCTCTCCCTCGTCTTCTTCGCCGCGCGGTACGCATCGCCCGTCTACCAGACGCTCGCGCTGCTGGTGTTCGCCTACGTCGTCCGCTTCTTCCCGCAGGCGATCTCCGGGGTGGAGTCGTCGATGCTGCGGATCAACCCGCGGGTCGAGGAGGCCGCCCGCGGGTTGGGGCGAGGGCCGCTCTCGACGCTCGCCCTCGTCACCGTCCCGCTCGCCCGCTCGGGCGTGCTCGCCGGCGCCGCGCTCGTCTTCCTCTCGGCGATGAAGGAGCTCCCGGCAACGCTGCTCCTGCGGCCGATCGGCTTCGACACGCTCGCCACCGAGATCTGGAAGCTGACACAGGTCGGCGCGTACTCCCGCGCGTCCGTGCCGGCGCTCGTGCTGATCGCCGTCTCCGCCCCCTTCCTCTGGCTCATCTCCCGAGACCGCCGCCTCGCGTCGGGCACGGGAGGGTAGAGTCGAGGCATGGCGCAGGCGCACGGCCACTCCGTCGACGAGTACCTGGAGACGATCTACTTCCTCGCCTTCCCGATCGGCGAGTACCGCCCCGCGACCGGCTCGCAGGCGATCGCGTCGCGCGTCGCCGAGATGCTCGGCGTCTCGCGCGCGTCCGCAGGTGAGATGCTGAAGCGGCTGGAGGCGGACGGGCTGCTCGAGCGAGGAGAGCAGCGGGAGGCGATCCTCACCCCCGCCGGTGTCGACCGCGCGAAGCGCGTCGTCCGCAAGCACCGCATCATCGAGCGCTTCCTCACCGACTTCATGGGCTACACGGCATCCGAGTCGCACGTGCAGGCGGACGAGATGGGCGACACCTTCACGGACGACATGATCGAGCGGATGAACGAGCGGCTCGGCTTCCCCGACCGCTGCCCGCACGGCTGGCCGGTCGAGCCCGACGTCGAGCAGGCCGAGAACACAGGGCTCGTGCCGCTCGCCGAGCTCCCCGTCGGCGCAAGCGGCGAGATCGTGCGGCTCGCCGAGCACGACGGCGACCTCCTGCACTGGTTCTACGACGAAGGCCTCGTCCCCGGCACCCAGGTGGTGATGCGCGAGCTCCAGCCGGCAGCCGGCCAGGTCAAGATCGCCGTCGACGGCGAGGAGCGCGGCGTCGCCGAGACTGCCGCCCAAGGCCTGTACGTCCGTCAGGCAGCGTGAGCGCGAGGCGCTCACGGAATCCTCACGGCTTGATGA
>JAOUEK010000056.1 GCA_029858755.1 Thermoleophilia bacterium | reverse complement strand
ACCGGATGCGCATGATCGTCGCGTGGGCGTGCGCCGCCGCCGCGTGATCAGCGACGCGCTGCTCCGGCGCCGGCTCGTGCCGGATCCCGTGCTGCGGCAGGTGATCCGCCGCAACTGCGCGCTCCGCCTGCGTCGCGAGCGCCGCCGGCCGAGCGCCGTCGACGAGCTGGTCGAGCGCTCGCGGTCGGCGCCGATCGCGCCGGTGCCCGAGCGGGCCAACGAGCAGCACTACGAGCTGCCGCCGGCCTTCTTCCGCCTGTGCCTCGGGCCGCGGCTCAAGTACAGCGGCTGTTGGTGGCCCGAGGGTGTGGCGACGCTCGCGGGGGCCGAGGAGGCGATGCTGGCGCTCACGTGCGAGCGGGCCGGGATCCAGGACGGCATGGACGTGCTCGACCTCGGGTGCGGCTGGGGGTCGTTGTCGTTCTGGCTGCGCGAGCGCTACCCGGCGACGCGGGTCGTCGCCGTCTCCAACTCGTCGCTCCAGCGGGCGCACATCGAGGAGGAGGCGCGGGTGCGCGGCGTCGACGGGATCGAGGTCGTCACCGCCGACATGAACGCGTTCGACACCGACCGTCGCTTCGACCGCGTCGTGTCGGTCGAGATGCTGGAGCACATGCGCAACTACGAGGCGCTGCTCGCGAAGGTCGCGTCGTGGCTCCGCCCCGGTGGTGCGCTCTTCGTCCACGTCTTCTCCCACGTGCGTCACGCCTACACCTTCGAGCGCTCCTGGATGGCCCGCACGTTCTTCACGGGGGGCACCATGCCCTCGCACGACCTGCTCCCCCGCTTCGGACGCGACCTCGTGGCGACGGACGCCTGGCGGCTCGACGGCACCCACTACGCGCGCACGGCGGAGGCGTGGCTCGCGAACCTCGATGCCGGTCGCGGCGAGGCGCTCGGCGTGCTCGAGGAGGCCTACGGCGCCGCCGCGGCCGACCTCTGGCTGGCCCGCTGGCGGGTGTTCTTCCTCGCCTGCGCCGAGCTCTTCGGCTACCGGGCCGGTCGCGAATGGGGCGTCTCGCACTACCTGCTGGAGCCGCGCCCCTCCACGTAGGCCTTCAGGTGCTCGAGCTCCTCCACGGTCGAGCGCCGCATCGTGCCGCCCAGGAACGGGGCGGCGAGCCGGAGCAGCAGCGACTTCGGGCGCAACGGCCAGTCCATCGTCACACGTGTGCCGCTCGCGGTCGGCTCGAGCCGGAGCTCCAGCTCGAACTCGGCCCCCGACCAGGCGCCGCGCAGGGCGAACAGTCGCTCGGGCTCGATCGCGGTGACCACGTCGTCGAGCTCCACGTCGCGCCCTCGCCAGCGCAACACCTCCCGGATCCGGGAGCCGACCACCAGCGGCCCCTCGGAGACCTGCCGGAACTCGACGAGTGCCGGCCGCCACGTGGTGTGGGTCGTCAGGTCGGAGACGACCGCCCAGACGTCCGTCGGCGGGGCGTCGATCTCGATCTGCTCGGTGATGCGCATCAGTAGGACCTCCGGAGGTCGGGTGTCGCGGGCAGGGTGTCGTTGAGGGGGCGGGAGAGCACGAGCTGCATATCGCGGAGGACGCGGATCGCGAAGCCGGCCTCGCAGAAGGAGAGGTAGAAGCGCCAGATGCGCATGAAGCGCTCGTCGTAGCCGAGCGCGTGCAGCGCTTCCGCATGCCGCTCGATGTTCTCCCGCCAGACGCGGAGCGTCGGCGCATAGCCGATGCCGATCTCCTCCACGCCGAGAATCATCAGCCTGGTGCGGGCGACTGCCGCCGCGAGCGCCTCGAGCGACGGGAGCAGTGATCCGGGGAACACGTACTGCTGGATCCAGTTCGGCGTTCGCCGGTAGCGCTCGTAGCGCTCGTCCGGGACCCCGATCGCCTGCACGAGCGCGATCCCGTCGGGCGCGAGGAGCCGGTCGATCGCCCGGAAGTACACCGGGTACTCCGCATGGCCGATCGCCTCGATCATCTCGATCGACGCGATGCGGGAGAACGAGCCCTCCAGCTCGCGGTAGTCGCGCTCGACGATCTCCACCCGGCCGTCGAGACCGGCGGCGGTCACGCGCTCGCGTGCCAGAGCCGCCTGCGACGGCGAGATCGTGAGACCGGTGACGCGGCAGCCGGTCTCCCGGGCGGCGTGCACGGCGAGGCCGCCCCAACCGCAGCCGATCTCCAGGAGGTGGTCGTCGGGGCCGAGCCGCAGCTTCTCGCAGACACGGGTGAGCTTGGCCAGCTGTGCCTCCACGAGCGTCATCCCGGGGCGCTCCCAGTAGGCGCACGAGTACGTCATCGTCGGGTCGAGCATCAGCGCGAAGAGGTCGTTGCCGAGGTCGTAGTGCGCGTGGATGTTGTCCCGGGCCACGGCCGCCGTCTGCCGCTGCGAGGGGTCGGGGCGCAAACGCTGCACGGCGTGCACCGCGCGCACCAGCGGCCGGTCGACGGCGCCGTGCAGATTGCGCCCGAGCAGGGAGAGGAGGCCGACGAGGTCGTCGCAGTCCCAGTCGCCGTCCACGTAGGCCTCGCCGAAGCCGACCCGCGTGCGCCGTCCGAGCTTGCCCCAGAGCGCCTGCGGGCGGCGGACGTCGACGACTATCGGGCGCCCCGAGCCGTCTCCGAAGCGACGGCCCCGTCCGTCGGGCCAGCGCAGCACGACCATCCCGCCCTGCAGCCGCTCGAGCCCGCGGAAGACGAGCCGCCGCGTGACGGCATCGACGGCGCTCACCGCCGCACCGTCCCGCGGCCGGGGACGAACGGCGGCTTGCGGAACACGCGGGCGCCTTTCAGCTTCAGGCGCAGCGCCTGCCAGTGGATGCGAGCGACGACGAGGGCGGGCATCAGGGGCTGGCGGACGAGCGCGCCGAGGAGCGTGCGCGGGGTCAGCTCGACCCGCCGCGCGACGAGCGTGGCCACGAAGTCGGGCATCCCCTCCTCGTGCACGTCGATGCGCACCGCGACCCGGTCGTCCGGCTCCGAGAACCACCACGTGTACCGCTGATCCATGGACATGAACGGCGACACGTGGAGGCGCTTGTCCGTCTCCCACGTCGTGCGGCTCCCGGCCTGCGTGCCCCTGCCCGGCACGAGCACGTACGGGAGCCGCTCGCCGAAGGTGTTCGACACCTCGGCCACGACTGCGGCGAGGCTGCCGTCGCCCCGCCGGCACCACCAGAAGGAGACGGGATTGAACACGTGGCCGAGCACCCGGAGGTTGGTCAGCACCTCGAGCCGCCCGCCCGGGCCGAGGTCGACGCCGTTCGCCGCGAGCAGCGCCGGCACGTCGACGTGGTCGCGCTCGTAGTAGGACGTGGCGGCCGGCCGGTTCCAGCCGAACAGCCGGAGCCGCCGGTCGAGGGACGGGCCCTCGACGAGGTCGAGCAGCGTCATGTAGACCCGGTAGCGGAACACGTTCTCGACGGCGCCGCGGCGCGCGTGCATCACCGTGCCGACGTAGAGGGCGGATCTCACGCCAGCACCTCCTCCAGCGCCGCGGCAGCGCGGAGCCCCGACACGAGCCCGTCCTCGTGGAAGCCATACCCCTGCCACGCGCCCGCGAACGCGGTCCGCCGCGGCCCGTTCAGCACGGGCAGCTCGGCCTGTACAGCGTGGCTCTCCAGCGTCATCTGTGGGTGCTCGTCGGCGTGAACGGCGATCACCGACCCCGGGTCGATCTCCGCCGTCCGGTTGAGCGTGATGCAATATTCCGCGTCGGCGGCCAGCCGCTGCAGCCGGTTCGCCGAGTACGTGACGGTGGGCAGCGGCGACGCCGTGCCGCAGTGGGCGGCCCGGTGGTTCCAGGCGGAGCGATCGCCGCGCCGTCGGGGGAGGAAGCGCGCATCCGTGTGCAGGACGGTCTCGTTGGCGGTGGTGCGGAAGGAGCCGAGCACGCGGCGCTCGTCGTCGGAGGGGTCGGCGAGCAGCGCGAGAGCGCGTGGTGCGGAGGTCGCGATCACGGCCGCGGCGAAGCGTCGCAGGGTGCCGTCCTCCGCGGCGACGGTCACGCCCGACTCGTCGCGAGACAGGGACTCCACACGGGCGGCGTGGACGACGACGCCGCTCCGTGCGAGCAGTGCGGCGACGTACGAGCGGCTGCCGCCGACGACGGTCCGCCAGCGCCGGCGCCGGAGGCCGAGCATCCCGTGGTTGTGGAAGAAGGAGAGGACGAACGACGCCGGCATGCGCAACGCTGTCTCGGGCGCCGCCGACCAGAGCGCGGAGGTCATCGGCATCAGGTAGTGGCGTCGGAACGACTCGGAGTAGCCCTCGGCCGAGACGAGCTCGTCGAGCGTGCGGTGGTCGTCGTCGCGCGGCTGCGCAGTCCGCAGGAAGCGGAGGATCTCGCGAAGCAGGCGCGGGCCGGCCCGCCACGGGCGCCGACTCGACCAGGCGATACCGCAGCCGCACTCGACCGAGAACGACATCACGGTCGGCTGTGTGCACACGCCGAGCTCGCCGAAGAGCCCGGTGAGGCGCGGGTAGTTGACCTCGTTGTAGACGAGAAAGCCCGTGTCCACGGCGAGACCGCCGACGTCGACGGTGCGTGCATGCCCGCCGGGGTGGGGCCCGTCGTCGAAGAGCTCGACGCCGTGACGTCGAGACAGCGCGTGAACCGAACCCAGCCCGGCGATGCCCCCTCCGACGACGGCTATCGTCACCGGGACATGCCTCCCGGGACGAGCACCGAGGCACCGTGACCGACGTCGCCGTCGGCACCGTCCGCGACCAGACCTCGCATTCGAGCAAGCTCGTGACCCTCGTCGCCGTGGTCGTGCCGCCGCTCGGGCTGCTCTCCGCCGCCGGCGTGCTGTGGGGCGTGGCGCTCTCGTGGGTCGACGTCGTGCTGTTCGTCGCGCTCTACACGGCGTGCGGCCTCGGCGTGACCGTCGGCTACCACCGACTCTTCACGCACCGCAGCTTCGAGACGACGGCGTGGATACGGGCGACCCTGGCCGTGCTCGGCGCGATGTCCACCCAGGGCCCGGTGACGCAGTGGGTCACCGACCACCGCAAGCACCACGCGCTCTCCGACCGGGACGGCGACCCGCACTCCCCCCACGCCGGTCACGGCGACGGCTGGCGGGCCCGTGTCAAGGGCTTCGCCCACGCTCACGTGACCTGGCTCTTCCGCACGAAGGGGATGGAGCGCGGCGTGCACTACGGGCGCGACATCTACGCCGACCCGGTGCTCCGCACCGTCGACCGACTCTATCCGGTCTGGGTGACGCTGACCTTCGCGCTGCCGTTCGCGGTCGGGTACCTCGCCGGGGGCCTGAGCGTGGCCGCAGGCGCGCAGGCGCTCGTCTGGGCCGGGCTGATCCGCGTCTTCGCGTACCAGCACGCGACCTTCTCCGTGAACTCGATCTGCCACATGTTCGGCCGTCGCGCGTACCGCGCGCGCGACGAGAGCCGCAACAACTGGATCGTTGCCGCGCTCACCTTCGGGGAGGGCCGGCACAACAACCACCACGCCTTCCCGAGCTCGGCGCGCCACGGGCTCGACCGCCTGCAGCTCGACGTCGCCTGGTGGACGATCCGCGGGCTGCAGCGCGTCGGCCTGGCGTGGGACGTGAAGGTCCCGGACGACGAGCGCCGGCGCCGGCGCCGGCTCGGGGAGACGGAGCGCGCCCGCACCGGCGCGCCCGGAGAGGCAGACGCCCTGGGCCAGTCTGTCCATATTTTGTAGAGTACTTGGCCGCCCGGGTCAGCAGGGGCGCATGCTGCCGTGGTGCGTCCGCGCGTGCGGCCGCGACGCGAGCGCGGCGAGCAGCGCGATCGCGACGAAGTTCCGGAACGTGGGCTCGGGCCAGCGAACGGTCGCGGTGCCATCGAGCCACGACGGGTCGACGAGGAAGACGATGCCCGTGATCAGCATCTTGCCCAGCCAGCCGACGACGAGAAACAGCGTCGCGAGCACGATCGCCCAGAAGCCGAGCTCGGGCAGGCCGATCGCGGGCCCGAAGTCGAGGACGTTCCACGCCAGCCAGAAGACGAACGGCCCGACCAGGATCACCGCGGCGAGCGCTGCGGCCGCCACCGCGAGACCACCCGCGACGAGCGCCCCGATCCCGAGGACGCGCGCGACCACGCCGAGTGGCGAGCTCATGGGGAGACTCTACGAGATGCCGTCAGTGCGGAGCACATGACGTTGCGCGGAGCGAGGCTCGCCGCTCCCCGCGAATCGGCGCCGCCGAGACGCGGACAGCCGCCGCCGGGTGACGTCGGCCCTCGCGGCACTCGCCACGGGTGACGTCCGGCGAACCCTTACGCCGTGACGCCCTGCTCGCGCTTGCGGCGGGAGGCGGCCGTCTGCCGCTTGGAGGCCGAGAGCTCCACCTTGCGCAGCCGGATCGAGCGGGGCGTCACCTCCACCGCCTCGTCGTCGTGGATGAACTCGAGCGCCTGCTCCAGCGAGAGCGGGCGCGGCGGGATCAGGCGGACGAGCTCGTCGCCCGAGGCGGCGCGCATGTTCGTCAGCTTCTTCGGCTTCGACGCGTTGACGTCGAGGTCGTTGTCGCGGGAGTTCTCGCCCACGACCATCCCCTCGTAGACCTCGTCGCCGGGGGCGACGAACAACGAGCCGCGCTCCT
Organism: Thermoleophilia bacterium; assembly: GCA_029858755.1. GTDB lineage: Bacteria > Actinomycetota > Thermoleophilia > Gaiellales > Gaiellaceae > Gaiella. The sequence goes on along the minus strand of JAOUEK010000056.1, from coordinate 2,052 downwards.
GGAGCGCCTGGATCGCGAAGCCGGTGGCGCTGCCGCGGCGGTCTGCGACGAGGCTGCCGCGCGGCCGTGTTCGCAGGTCCCCGTGCCAGGGCTCCCAGGCCTCGAAGACGTGGTGGAGGATGCCCGTGCCGCGCGTCTCCGTGAGGAACTCGGTGCGGAAGCCGATCAGGCCGCGGGCCGGCACCAGGTACTCCATGCGCGCCCACCCCGTGCCGTGGTTGACCATCTGGGTGACACGGCCCTTGCGCAGCGCGAGCAGCTGCGTGACCACGCCGATGTACTCCTCGGGGACGTCGATCGCGACCCGCTCGACGGGCTCCTGCCTCGCGCCGTCGACCTCCTTCGTCAGCACCTCGGGCTTGCCGACCGTGAGCTCGAAGCCCTCGCGCCGCATCAGCTCGACGAGCACGGCGAGCTGGAGCTCGCCTCGGCCCTGCACCTCCCAGGTGTCGGGCCGCGAGGTCGGGAGCACCCGGAGGGAGACGTTGCCGACGAGCTCCTGCTCCAGCCGGCTGCGGATCTGACCGGCGGTGAGACGGTCGCCCTCGGTGCCGGCGAGCGGGCTCGTGTTGATCCCGATCGTCACCGACAGGCTCGGCTCGTCGACGCTGGTGACCGGGAGCGGCCGCGGGTCGTCCGGGTCGGCGATCGTCTCCCCGATCGTCACCTCGGGGAGGCCCGCGAGCGCCACGATCTCGCCCGGGCCGGCCTCGTCGGCCGGGACGCGGTCGAGCGCCTCCGTGACGAGGAGCTCGCTGACCCGCGCCACCTCGACAGTGCCGTCGGCGCGGCACCAGGCGACCTGCGCCCCCTTGCGGAGCACGCCGTGGCGGATGCGGAGTAGGGCCAGCCGTCCGAGGTACGGGCTCGCGTCCAGGTTGGTGACCAGCGCCTGCAGCGGGTGGCGCGGGTCGTGCGCGGGCGCCGGGATCGCGGCGAGCAGGGTGTCGAAGAGCGGCTGCAGGTCGGGCGCGAGCTCGCCTGGCTCGAGCCCGGCGCGGCCGGCCCGCGCGTTCGCGTAGACGATCGGGAACTCGATCTGCGACTCACTCGCATCGAGGTCGAGGAAGAGCTCGTACACCTCGTTGACGACCTCCTCCACCCGCGCGTCCGGCCGGTCGACCTTGTTCACCACGAGCACCACGGGCAGCTGCAGCTCGAGCGCCTTGCGCAGCACGAACCGCGTCTGCGGCAGCGGGCCCTCGCTCGCGTCCACGAGCAGCAGCACGCCGTCGACCATGGTCAGCCCCCGCTCGACCTCGCCGCCGAAGTCGGCGTGGCCCGGCGTGTCGACGATGTTGACCTTCACGCCGCCGTGGCGGACGGTGGTGTTCTTGGCCAGGATCGTGATTCCCTTCTCGCGCTCCAGGTCGGTCGAGTCGAGCACCCGGTCCTCGACGTCCTGGTTCTCGCGGAACGTCCCCGACTGCCAGAGCATCGCGTCGACCAGCGTGGTCTTGCCGTGGTCGACGTGCGCGACGATGGCGACGTTGCGCAGGTCGTTGCGGAAGGCGAGGCTCGAGTCGGGCACGGCTCGCCAGCGTAGCGGCGGCGCCCAGTGCGGGCCGGGCAGCGTGCCGACGGCTCCGACGCGCCGGGCTACGCCTGCCGGTAGAGCCACGCGCGTGCGGTGGGCTCGATCGCGAGGTCGTAGCCTCCGACGAGAAGCGCCATGCGGCCTCCGAGCGGCGTCGCCGTCAGAAACAATCGCGTGGCGCCGAGGCTGCCGACGACGGGCTCGAAGCGCATAGCGCGTACGTCGAGCGCCTCGGCTGCTGCAGCGCCGCCCGCGACAAGCACGTCGCCGTTGGCGAGGAGGACGACGGCACCTTCGATCTTGTAGCGGGCATGCCGGAGGCGTGGCCCGGGGACGAACGCTCCCCGCCTCGGGTCGTAGAGCTCGGTGGTCGCGTGAACACGCCGGCCGTCCACATCCGCCGAGCCTCCGATCACGAGCACCCGGCCGTCGCGGAGGGTCACGGCGGCGGCCTTGTAGCGGGGCGTCCGCATCCGCGGTCCACGTGTGAAGCGGTTCGTGCGGGGGTTGAAGAT
>JAOUEK010000055.1 GCA_029858755.1 Thermoleophilia bacterium | reverse complement strand
GCCGGCATTCGGCCTGCCGGGTGCTGAAGGACAGCGGCTGGGCACGGCGCGTGAGCTCACGCCACAGCCTGTCGGTGGCCCGCGGCTCCAGCGAGGGGACCGGCTCGCCCGAGGAGAGCTCGCCGACGCCGAGAGCACTCACCCCGGAGCTCGAGGCGCGAGCCGGGACAGCGGCGACCGCGCCGGCAAGCAGCGTCGCTGCGATCATCGTCGAGAGCAGCGCAAGCGAAGCGCGGCGGCTCAGCGTCATCTATCTCCGTTTCGTCTCTCGAGCCCCGGCGGACGCCGGTGACGGTAGCAGGGGCAGCGGGCGGCTCGGGTTAGGGAAATGTGTGCTGTGCAGGTCTTTCCCGGTAGCTCGTGAGTGCGTCGGCGAAGCGGCCTAGGAGGTTAGCGCGGCCTGCGCCTCGGGGAGCGTGAAGCGACCTGCGAGGAGCGCGCTCCCCACCACTGCCCCCTCACAGCCGAGCTCGCGCAGCGCAGTCAGGTCGCCGAGGGACGAGATCCCGCCGGCGGCCAGCACCGGCAGGCCGACCGGGAGCACTGCCGCGAGCAGGGAGGCGTCGGGGCCCTCCAGCGAGCCGTCCCTCGCCGTGCTCGTGACCAGGAGCCGGGTGACGCCGGCCGCCGAGCAGTGGCGGGCGAATGCCGCCGGCGTGACGTCGGTGCCCTCCGTCCACCCGCCGACGGTGACCTTGCCGTCCGCGACGTCGATCGCCACGAGGACGTGGTCGCCGGCGACGCCGAGGACGTCGGTGAGGAAGCCGGGGGAGAGGGCCGCCGTGCCCACGATCACGCGGTCGGCGCCCGCGCCGAGCGCCGCCGTGACCGCTGCCACGGACCGGTAGCCGCCGCCGACCTGAACGGGAACGCCGACCCGCACGAGCCGCTCGAGGAGGCCGGTCGACGGCGCCCCGGAGAAGGCGCCGTCGAGATCGACGACGTGCAGCCGCCTCGCGCCTTCGGCGGCGAAGCGCCGTGCCAGCTCGACCGGGTCGCCGCCCTCGAAGGTGACGGCGTCGCGGCGGCCACCGCGCAGGCGCACCGCCCGGCCTTCGAGGACGTCCACCGCGGGTATCACCTCGAATTGCTGTGTTAGCACGTTAGCATGCTATCATGCGACCCCCGAGATGGCACGTCCACGCACCCAGAGAGCGCCGAACGCCGCGCCGGAGCACGCCGTGGAGCCGCTCCCCGGCCTCGACGACCTCGCCGACGCCTTCCTCGCCATGAGCACGCGCGACGAGGCGAAGCGCTTCCTGCGCGACCTGTGCACCTTGCCCGAGCTCGAGGCCATGACCCATCGCTGGCAGATCGCCCGGCTCGTGGAGCGGGAGCTGCCGTACCTCGAGATCGCGGAGCGGGTGCCGACGTCGACCGCGACGGTGACGCGCGTGGCGCAGTGGGTGCGGCACGGCTCCGGCGGCTACCGCCTCGCGCTCGATCGGACGCGGCGGGGTGGGCAGTGAGCACGCCTCCCTTCGAGCGCGCCGGGGCGAACGGCCGGTTGACGCTGGCGGTGCCCTCCAAGGGCCGGCTCGGAGAGCCGGCGATCCGCCTCTGCGCCGAGGCCGGGCTCAGCTTCGAGCTGACGGAGCGCTCGCTGCTCGTCCCCTGCTCCAATGCCCCCGTCGACCTGCTGCTCGTCCGGCCGAGCGACATCCCCGAGTACGTTCAGGACGGCGTCGTCGACCTCGGCATCACCGGTGCCAACCTGGTGCTGGAGGCGGGCGCCGACGTGGTCACCATCGCCGACCTCGGCTTCGGGCGCTGCACGCTGGAGGCCGCAGTCCCCGACGACGCCCCGCACCAGGGAGTCGAAGCCCTCGCAGGGCTGCGCGTGGCCACCGCGTACCCCGCGTCGACGCGCCGCCTGCTCGCCGACCGCGGCGTCGAGGCGCAGCTCGTTCCAGTCTCGGGCTCGGTCGAGGCCGCTCCCCGCCTCGGCCTGGCGGACGCGATCGTCGACCTCGTCTCCACCGGCTCGACCGTCTCCGCGAACGGCCTGCGGCGGATCGGCGTGCTGTTCTCGTCCCAGGCGGTGCTCGTCGGCGGCCGCGAGGCAGTCGAGCGGCGGCGCGAGCTCGTCGACCGCCTCGACCTGATGCTGCTCGGCGTCGTGGCCGCACGCCGCCGCCGGTACGTGATGATGAACGCCCGCGCCGCCGACCTTCCTGCGATCCGGGACGTGCTCCCGAGCATGGGCGCCCCGACGGTGCTCCCGCTCGCGGAGGAGGGGCAGATCGCGGTGCACGCAGCCGTCGACGCCGACGACGTGTGGGAGCTGCTGCCGGCGCTCAAGCGCGCAGGGGCGACCTCGATCCTCGTGGTGCCGGTGGAGCGGCTCGTCGCGTGAGAGCGGCACCGCTCGACGAGGCGATCGCGACCGTCGCGCCGATCGTCGCCGACGTGCGCACGCGCGGCGACGCGGCGTTGCTCGAGTGGTCGGAGCGGCTGGACGGGCCGCGCCCCGAGGGGCTTCGCGTGAGCCCCGAGCGCATCGCCGCGGCCGCTGTCGACGACAGCGTGGCGCGGGCGCTGCAGCGGATGATCGAGTCCGTGCGGCGCTTCAACGAGGCGCAGCTGCCCGTGGACACGACCGTCGAGGCGGCGCCTGGGATCGTCACGGAGCGACGCTGGCTCCCGCTCGCCGCCGCCGGAGTGTGCGTGCCGAGCGGGCGCTCGCCGCTGCCATCCTCGCTCGTGATGACCGCCGTCCCCGCCCAGGTCGCCGGGGTGCGCCGGATCGCCGTCGTCACCACGCGTGCCGCGGACACGATCCTCGCGGCAGCGCGCCTGCTCGGGCTCGACGAGGTGTACGAGGTCGGCGGTGCGCAGGCCGTGGCGGCGCTCGCCTACGGCACCGAGACGATCGCGCCGGTCGACGTCGTCGTCGGCCCCGGGAACGCGTACGTCACCGCGGCCAAGCACCTCGTCTCGGCCCACGTGCGCATCGACCTGCTCGCCGGCCCGAGCGAGGTCGTCGTGATCGCCGACGGCACGGCGTCGCCCGCTCGCGTCGCTGCCGATTTGCGGGCGCAGGCCGAGCACGGCCCGGGCTCAGAGGCGCTGCTCCTGACCGACGATCGCGTGCTGTCCGACGCGGTCGCTAGCCTCGTTGACGGAAATGACAACATCTCTGTACAAGTGGTTGGGTCGCTGGACGAGGCGCTCGCCTCGGCCGAGCGCTACGCGCCCGAGCACCTCGAGCTCCACGTCGCCGACGTCGAGGCTCTGCTCCCCCGCGTGCGCAACGCGGGCTCGGTGTTCGTCGGCGGCTGCGCCGCCATCGGCGACTACGCCGCGGGTGCGACGCACGTCCTGCCCACCGGCGGCCTCGCGCGCGCCTCCGGCGGCCTCGGTGTCGAGACATTCCTGAAGCCCTTGCAGGTCGTGCTGGTCTCGTCCGAGGGGGCGCGCAGGGCCGCGGAGGTGGTCGGGCCGCTCGCGGCGGCGGAGGGGCTGCCGCTCCACGCGGCGTCGGTTGAGATCGTCTTCGGGGCCGCCCCGTGAGCACGGCCGAGTTGGCTGCTGCGGTCCGGGCGAAAGCACAGCCAGTCGGCTCCGAGTTCCGCTCGTACCGGTGGGCGCCGACTGTCGGCGAGGTCGCGGCGCGGCACGGGCTCCGGCCCGAGGTCGTGCTCAAGTTCGACCAGAACACGCCACCGCTACCGGGCATCCCGCAGGTGCCGCTGGCTGCCAGCATGGCCCGCCTCAACGACTACCCGGACGGCGGATACGTCGAGTTGCGGGCGGCCGCGGCCGTCTACGCGGGCCTTGCCCCGGAGAACGTCGTCGTGGGTGCGGGCGCGGACGACCTCATCGTCCTCGTTGCGCAGACGTTTCTCGGGCCGGGGTCGCGCGCGGCGATCGCCGAGCCCACATACGGTCTCTACCGCATCGCCACCGGGCTGCGGGCCGCGACGGTGGTGGAGCCGGGCGAGTTGGCCGACGTCCACTGGTGCTGCAACCCCAACAACCCCACCGGCTCGGTGGTCGACCCGGAGGAGCTCGTCGAGCTCGCGCGCAGCCGCCCGGACGCGGTCGTCGTCGTCGACGAGGCCTACGTCGAGTACGGGGCTCGCTCGGCTTCGCCCTGGGTCGACGACGCGCCGAACCTCGTCGTGATCCGCACCCTTTCGAAGGCGTTCGGCTTCGCCGGGCTCCGCGTGGGCTACGCCGTGGCGCACCCGGAGACCGCCGCGCTGCTGAACGACCGCCGCGCTCCCGCCCCGGTCTCTGCGCCCGCCGCGCGCATCGCGGCCGCGGCTCTGCGCGAGCCGCGCCTGCTCGATCTCGGGCCGACGATCGTGGAGCGGGAGCGGGTGCGAGAGGCGCTCGTCGCCGCAGGCCACGACTGCCCCCCGGTGGTCGGGAACTTCGTCTGGCTGCGCACGGCGGAGCCGCTCGGCGAGCGGCTCGAGGAGCAGGGGATCGTCGTGCGGGTCTTCGCCGAGGGCATTCGCGTGACGATCCGTCGGCCGTCCGAGAACGACGTCCTGCTCGCTGCCCTCGGCGCCGAGCCGGGGAGGGCCGCCGGTCGCGAGGCGACCGTGCTCCGGACGACCACGGAGACGGCGCTGCGGCTCACGCTCGACCTCGACGGCTCCGGCCTCGCCCGCGTCGCCACCGGCGTCGGCTTTCTCGACCACCTGCTCACGCTCCTCGCCTTCCACGCCGGCTTCGACCTCGAGCTGCTGGCCGGCGGCGATCTCGAGGTCGACGCCCATCACACGGTCGAGGACGCGCTCGCGGCGCTCGGCCGGGCGCTCGGCGAGGCCCTCGGCAGCCGCGAGGGGGTGACCCGCTACGGCTCGGCCGTGGTGCCGATGGACGAGGCGCGCGCGACGGCGGCGGTCGACCTCGTGCGCCGCGCGCACGCCGAGGTCTCGCTCACGTTCGGCTCCGACCACGTCGGCTCCCTGCCCACGTCACTCGTCGCCCACGCGCTCGAGCGCTTCGCGATCGAGGCAGGGTGCACCGTGCACGTCGAGTCGGCTGGCGCAGACGACCACCACGTCGCCGAGGCGGCGTTCAAGGCGCTCGGTCGCGCACTCGGCGCCGCGGTGGCGCCGTCCGGGTCCGGGATCCGCTCGACCAAGGGCGCAGCGTGAGCGCCGAGGCGGGCCTGCTCGTGGTGCTCGCCGACTACGGCGCCGGGAACATGCGCTCGGTCTGCTCGGCGATCCGGCGGGCGGGCGCCGAGCCGCTGGTCTCCGTCGACGCGGCCGAGGTGGCCCGCGCACCGCTGGCGGTGATCGCCGGCGTCGGCCACGTGGCCAGCACGACCCGGGGCCTTGCGGCCGGCGGGCTCGACGAGGCGCTGCGCGAGCGGGTCGCGGCGGGGCGCCCGACGCTCGGGATCTGCGTCGGCATGCAGGTGCTGTTCGAGGGCTCGGAGGAGGGTGGCAGCGGCCTCGGGTTGCTCGCCGGCCCGGTGCGCAGGCTCCGCGCCCGGCGCGTCCCGCACATGGGCTGGAACACGCTCAGGCTCGGCCGGCCGAGCGCGCTGCTGGCCGGGCTCGACGGCGCCGACGCCTACTTCGCCCACAGCTACGCGGCCGAGCCCGTCGACGTGGAGGTCGCCGCCGCCACGGTGGAGCACGACGGCACGATCGTGGCGGCGGTCGAGGCTGGTTCGCTCGCGGGCGTCCAGTTCCATCCGGAGCGCAGCGGAGCCGCGGGTGCGCTCGTGCTCCGGAACGCAATCCGGTGGGCGCGGGCAGCCTGATGGTCAAGCGCCGTGTGATCCCGTGCCTCGACGTCGCCGGCGGCCGCGTGGTCAAGGGCGTCAACTTCGTCGGGCTGCGCGACGTCGGCGAGCCGATCGAGCTCGCCACCCGCTACTCGGAGCTCGGCGCCGACGAGCTGGTCTTCCTCGACATCACGGCCACGGTGGAGGCGCGGCGGCCGATGCTCGAGCTGATCGAGCGCTCCGCGGAGGAGCTGACGATCCCGTTCACGGTGGGCGGCGGCGTGACCGGGCTCGAGGACGCCCGCTCCCTCCTCCGGGCGGGGGCGGACAAGGTGGCCGTCAACCGCGCCGCCTTCGAGGAGCCGTCGATGCTCACCGCTCTCGCCGACGAGTTCGGGGCCCAGGCCGTCGTCTGCGCGATCGACGCGCGGGTCGCCAACGGCGGCTACGAGGTGGTCACGCACGGTGGGCGGACGCCGCGCGGCCGTGACGCCGTCGACTGGGCGCGCGAGGCGGTCGAGCGGGGCGCGGGCGAGCTCCTGGTGACGTCGATCGACGCCGACGGCACGCGGGCCGGCTACGACCTCGTGCTCACGGCCGCCGTGGCCAACGCCGTCGGCGTCCCCGTGATCGCCTCCGGGGGCGCCGGCCACGCGGCGCACATGGCGGAGGCGTACGCGTCCGGCGCGGAGGCAGCGCTGATCGCCTCGATCGTGCACGAGCGCCCGGAGCGGCTGCCGGAGCTGAAGGCCGAGCTGCAGGAGCTGGGATGGAACGTCCGGATCTGACGCCCGTCGTCGTCCAGGACGCCGACTCGGGTCGGGTGCTGATGCTCGCCTACACGGACGAGGAGGCGCGGCGACGCACGCGTGAGACCGGCGAGGCCTGGTTCTGGAGCCGCTCGCGTGGCGAGCTGTGGCACAAGGGCGGCACGTCCGGCAACACGCTCGCGGTCGAGGAGATCCGCGACGACTGCGACGGGGACGCGCTGCTCTACCGGGTGCGCCCGGCCGGGCCGACCTGCCACACGGGGGCCGAGTCGTGCTTCGCGCCGTGGCTATGGCGCGTGGTCACGCAGCGGCAGGCGGAGCGTCCCGAGGGCTCGTACGTCGTGTCGCTGCTCGACGCGGGCCCCGGCGCCGCCGCGCAGAAGGTGGGGGAGGAGGGCGTGGAGGCCGCGCTCGCGGGTGCCGCGGAGAGCGACGAGCGCCTCGTCTCCGAGCTCGCCGACCTCTGGTTCCACACCTACGTCCTCCTCGCCGCCCGCGGCCTCGACCCGACCGCCGTCGAGAACGAGCTCCGGCGGCGCCACGCCTCCTAGCGCCAAGCGCTCAGTCAGGGAGCAGCGGCATCGCGATGCCCGGATCGCGACCGAGGAGTAGGGCGCGCACGACGGCGTTCGGGCCGAAGCGATCGTGGATCTCGTCGAGCGCCGCGTCGAGCGCTGCGTCGTGCGCGGGGTCGAAGGGCAACGCGAGCTGCACCCGCCCCTCCTCCTGGAGGTTGGTGAGGGAGATGCCCACGAGCGTCGGCCCCTTCGACGCGATCGTCGGCGCCGACGATGCGAGGAGCTCGCGAGCGGCGTCGAGGATCACCTGCGTCCTCGCCGTCGCCTGCGGGAGCGTGCGCGACCGTGTGGCTCGCGCGAAGTCGGCGAAGCGCAGCCGCAGCACGACCGTCCTGCACACGCGGCGCCCGGACCGCAGCCGGCGGCACACGCGGTCGACGAGCCCGACCAGTGTGGCGTCGACCTCCGCGAGCGGCCGCGGGCGGCTGCCGAGCGCGCGCTGGCTTCCGATCGACCCGCGTCGCCGCCCGACCCGTACCACCCGGGGATCGCGGTTGTGGGCGAGCGCGTGGAGATGACGCCCGGCCGCCCGGCCGAGCATCCACGTCAGCACGCTCTCGTCGAGCCGTGCGACCTGGCCGACCGTGGTGATCCCGCGGCCGCGGAGCTTCGCCGAGGTGACCTTCCCGACGCCCCACAGCCGCTCGACCGGGAGGGGGTGGAGGAAGCCGAGCTCGCCGTCCGGGGGCACGACGAGCAGGCCGTTCGGCTTGGCGACGCCGCTCGCCACCTTCGCCAGGAACTTCGTCCGCGCGATGCCGACGGTGATCGGGAGGCCGACCTCCTCGAGGACGCGCCGGCGCAGCCGTGTCGCGATCTCCGTGGGCGCGCCGGCGAGGCGGCGCATGCCCCGGACGTCGAGGAACGCCTCGTCGATCGAGAGCCCCTCCACGAGCGGCGACGTGTCGTGGAACAGGGCGAATACCGCCTTGCTCGCCTCCGAGTAGGCGGACATCCGCGGCGGCACCACGATCGCCTGCGGGCAGAGCCGCCGGGCCTGTCTCCCACCCATCGCGGTCTCGATCCCGTAGGCCTTCGCCTCGTAGCTGGCGGCGAGCACCACACCGCCGCCGACGATCACCGGCCGGCCTCTCAGTCGCCGGTCGTCACGCTGCTCGACCGACGCGAAGAACGCGTCGAGGTCGGCGTGGAGAATGGTTCCCTCCGACACGAACACATGTTCTCATCGTCAAGAGCGCGAAGCAACTCGGCAACCAAGCGACATCACGCTGGTGCACCCGGGCGTGCCGCATCACGCGTGGGCCAAGTCGCCCGTTCGTCTACCTCGGCGGCGCTTCGATGACCTTGGTAGCGACGGACTCACCCGTGGTGTTGGTGACGTCTACGGTGATCGGCAGCGCGTCACCGATGTCGTCGATGGGTGCGACGAAGACGGACGCATCGATCGGAGCGGTGATGCGCACGAGCTGTGCCTTCTGCTGGGCACCCTTCGCGGTTGTGACGGTGGCGGAGGATGCGTCTGCGTCGTAGATCCAGCCGTAGACGATGGCAGGGCCGGCGTCTAGACGCGCTGCCGAGAAGCCGATTTCGACGGGGACGGTGCGATCTGGA
>JAOUEK010000536.1 GCA_029858755.1 Thermoleophilia bacterium | reverse complement strand
CACGTCGGCGGCACCGACCGGCAGGCGCTGTTCGTGCGCGAGGCGCTCCGGGTGGGGCGAAGCGTGTTCGTGACCACCCCGAACCGCCGCTTCCCGGTGGAGCTGCACACGCGGCTGCCGCTCGTGAACTGGCTGCCGGAGCGCTACGCCCACCGCGCCTACGACCTCGCCGGCAAGCCCTGGGCGAAGGAGAACCACCTGCTCTCGGCGGGCGAGCTGCGAGCGCTCTTCCCGGGGCCGGTGCGCGTGGTCAACCTCGGGCTGACCCTCGTGGCGATCACGTGACCCGGCGGCTCCCGTGGCTCGCGCTCCTCGTGCTCACGGTGGGGCTGGCCGTGCACAACCTGGCCATGGCCCTGCTCTGGGAGACAGGGCTCCGCGGCACCGGGCTCGACGTGGCTGCCGCCTGGAAGGAGGCGCTGCTGCTCGCGGCGCTCGCGATCGGCCTGATCGGCGCGCGCCGCATCCGCTTCGACCACTGGGCCGACCGTCTCGCGCTCGCGTACGCGGCCGCCGTCGTCCTCTACTGGCTGCTGCCGCAGTCGTGGCTCGGCGGCGCCGCGACGGGCCGCGGCGAGCTCTTCGCGCTGCGCCATCACCTACTCCCGGTGGGCGCCTACCTGCTGGGCCGACTGCTCGTTGTCTCGTCACCGCAGTGGCGGCGGGCCGGCGTCCTCGTGATCGGCGTCGCCGCGGCGGCGGCGGGGTGGGGCGTGGTCGATGCCTACGCCGTGCCGCTGCAGTGGTGGCGCGACTCGGGCGTGCCCGGGTGGTACCACGAGCAGCTCGGGCTCGACTACGACTGCCTCTCGGGGCTGCCCGAGAACTGGGTCTTCAACACGGGGGACGAGGCGAATCCCCTGCGCCGCGCCGTCTCCACGTTGCTCAGCCCGCTCGCCACCGCGTACCTGCTCGTGATCGCGCTGCTCTTCGGGGCGGCGCTCCGGAGACGGCCGGCGTGGGTGACGGCCGCGGCCGCACTCGTCTACGCCGGCCTCCTCTTCACGCACACCCGCGCGGCCTACCTCGCGCTCGCGGTCGGCCTCGTCGTGCTGGCGCTCGTCCAGCGCCGCCGCGCTCCGGCGCTGCTCGCGGCAGGGTCCGTCGTCGTCTCCGTGGCCTTTCTCGCCGCCTACCCGTCGGTCGGCCCGTCCACCTCGTACACGGCGGCCGAGCTGACGTGCCTGCGCGCCAACGCTGCCGCCGAGGGCGGCACCGGCGACGCGCTCTCCGCCCGCGAGGCGTCGACCGAGTCGCACTGGCGCAACCTGCGCGACGGGGTGGAGACGGTGCTCCGCCACCCCTGGGGATACGGGCTGGGGAACGCCGGCGTCTCCGCGAAGCGCACGGGCGCCGAGATCCGCGCGGGCGAGTCCACCTACACCGAGCTCGGCGTCGACGCCGGACTCGCCGGGGCCCTGCTCTTCGCCGGCTGGCTGCTCGCGCTCGTTCGGGGCCTCTGGCGCCGCTCGGCGTGGCTGGCGGCGTCCGTGACCGCGGTGGCGGTGCTCGGGGTGCAGACCGACGTGATCGGGGTGCACTGGGTCGCGGTCGTCGTCTTCGCGCTCGCCGGCGCCGCGCTCACGCGGCCCCGTGCCGAGCCGGGTGCTCAGCCGGAGGCGTGACGGTCGACGAAGTCGACGACGCGCTGCCACGCCTCCGCCGACTCCGTCGCGTACTGCTCGTAGCGGCGGTCGAAGAAGCTGTGCGGCGCACCGTCGAAGGTGATCAGCTCGTGCGGGACGCCGGCGCGCCCGAGCGCCGCTTCGAACGCCGCGTTGACGTCCGCGCCGATGTGCGCGTCGTCGCCGGCCTGCAGCGCGAGCACCGGCGCCGCCATCTCGGCCGCCCTGGCGATCGGGCTGCCCGGGTCGTCCGCCGGGCCCGGCTGGCCGTAGAACCCGATCGCGCCGGCGAGGCTGTGCCCACCCGCCGCCGAGAGCCAGGAGTTGCAGCCCCCGAAGCAGAAGCCGACCGTGAACACCGTCGAGCAGCCACGCTCCCGCAGCGCGTCGACCGCGGCGGCGACGTCGGCCTGGATGCCCTCGGGCGTCGTCTGCCGCACGTGCTCCATGTACGGGAAGTCGTCGTCGCGCTTCGCG
>JAOUEK010000054.1 GCA_029858755.1 Thermoleophilia bacterium | reverse complement strand
ATCCCTCACCCCCGACAAGCCGGGAAACCGCAACAGCGGATCCCCGGCGCGAAGATCCCTCACCCCCCGCAAACCGGGAAACCGCAACAGCGGATCCCCGGCGCGAAGATCCCTGAAGGCGGCCGCTTCGCGGCCGCGGCGCGACACCTTCGGCGACGATCCCGCCATATGGCGGCCGCGGCGCGACACGTCGGACGGCGGGTGACACCGGCGCTAGATCTCCCGCTCCACGGCGTACAGCGGGCGCCCCTCGACCTGCCGCTGGATCCGCCCCAGGTGCTCGCCGACCAGGGCGAGCACGAAGCCCTGTACGCCGAGCACGGCGACCACGAGCGCGCCGAGCAGGAGCGGGCCGGGGAAGTCGCTCTCGAGGGCCCAGTACACGACGCCGTAGGCGCCGAGCGCGGCGGCCGCGATCGTGCAGGTGAGGCCGAGCACGACGCCGGCCCACTGGATCGGCTGCGGCCAGAAGCCGGCGAGCACGTGCAGCGCCAGCCGCGTCAGCCGCAGCGGCGAGTAGCGCGACGCGCCCTGTCGGGGAGCGTGCCCGACGTCGACCTCCACCACCGACGCGCCGCCCGAGAGCACGAGCGCCTTCGTGAACTTCTGCCGCCCGATCGACCCCAGCATCGGCTCGAGCGCTGCGCGCCGGTAGGCGTTGAAGGCGCAGCCGAAGTCGGCGATGTCCGCTCCCGTGAATCGCCGCAGCATGCCGTTGATCAGGCGCGAGGGCAGCGTGCGGCCCCACGCGTCGTGACGGGCGGCGCGGCGGCCGCTGGCGACGTCGAAGCCGAGGTCGATGGCCTCGACCAGGCGTGGCAGGTCCTCCGGCGGGTTCTGGAGGTCGCCGTCCATCGTCACCACGATCTCACCGCGTGCGCGGGAGAGGCCGGCGTGCATCGCCGGGTGCTGCCCCACGTTCCGCTTCAGACGGACGCCGCGGACACGCGCGTCCGACGCGTGGAGCCGCTCGACCACGGCGAAGCTGCCGTCGGTCGAGCCGTCGTCGACGACGATCACCTCGTACGGTCGCGCCAGCGTGTCGAGCGCCGCCGTCGCGCGCCGTCCCAGCTCCTCCAGCGTCAGCGCCTCGTCGTGGACGGTGACGACGACGGAGATCTCCGGCTCGGCCGCGGCGCGGTCGGCAGAGGCGACCCCGGGGAGCGTGTCAGGCCCGGCCATGGGTGGCGTGAGCCTACACTCGGCCCCGCGTGCTCCCGATCGAGACGGATCGGCTCATCCTGCGGCCGCTCGAGGTCGGTGATCGCGACTGGCTCGTCGCACTGTACGCAGCGTCGGGCGGATCGAGGGACGACGCCGCCCGGGAGCTCACGGAGGCCCTCGAGCACGAGCGCGCCCACGGCTACGGGCACGTCGTGGCGGAGCTGCGCGACGGCGGCGAGCGCGTCGCCGTGGTCGAGCTCCACCGCGCCGGCGAGGGCGTCGTCGGCATCGCCCCCGACGAGGTCGAGATCGGCTGGCTCGTCGCCCCCGCCCACCGCGGCGTCGGCGTGGCGACCGAGGCGGCGCGGGCGGTCTCGGGGTTCGCGCTCGACCAGCTCGGGATCGAGCATCTGGTCGCCTACGTTCGCCCTGCTAACGCGGCGTCGCGCCGGGTGGTGGAGAAGATCGGGATGCGCCGACGCGGGAGCGGCCGCTCACGCAGCGGCGCCGAGGTCGAGATCTTCGAGCTTCGGCGCCCGGTGGGGCGGCGACGAGGCGTCACGCCGGGGAGAACACCGGGGTGAGGCCGAAGCCACACCGCATCTCGCGCCTGGGGTCGGGCTGCCACCCGAGGAGGCCCCTTCATCACATCCAGCCCGACCCCGCCGTCGCCGCCCCGGCCCTGCACATCACGCCGAATCCGCGCGGCCCTCGATCTCCACGTGGGGGAGCCAGGCGAGCCACGATGGCATGTACCAGGCGTGCTCGCCGAGCAAGGCCAGCACCGCGGGCATCAGCACGAGGCGGATCAGCGTGGCGTCGATCAGCAGCGAGACGGCGACGCCGAAGCCCATCTGCTGGAACTCCACCTGGTCGCCGCTGGCGAAGCCGACGAAGACCATGATGATGATCAGGGCGGCACCGGTGATGATCCGCGCCGTCGAGCCGACGGCGTGCGCGGTCGTCAGCGCCGAGCCGAGGAGCAGGGCGATCACCGCGATCGAGGCGACTACCGCTGCGCCCCAGAGCCCCAACGTGCGTCCGGGGTGCGCGGCGGACACGCGGGCGAGCCTGCGGGTGAGGTCGTTCATCGTGGGCTCCTCTCCGGGTGGGCTCCTCTGGGGTTCGAGACTACGCCGCCTCGGGCTGCGGCACCAGCCGCTCCCCCGGACGGTCGACGGCGACGGTCGTCGCCTCCGAGCACGTGCGCGGCGAGGGGATCAGGAACGCGGCCACGGCGCCGATCCCCACGACGGCCGCCCCCACATAGACCGCGGAGCGCATGCCGTCGACGAAGGCGACGCCGGACTCGTAGCCGCCGACCCGGGAGAACACGGCGGCGAGCACCGCGACGCCGAAGACGCCGCCCAGCTCGCGGATGGCGTTGTTGGCGCCGGACGCCTGGCCCTCCTCGGCAGGCCGCACCGCCGAGAGCACGACGTTGGCCATGGGCGCGAAGAACAGCGCCATGCCGACGCCCGCGAGCGCGAACGGGATCACCAGCTCGCCGTACGGTGCGGTCGGGGTGGTGACGCTGGCGATCCACGCGAGCGCGGCCGCCTGCAGGGAGAGGCCGGCGCCCAGGATCAGGCGGGGGCTGATCTTGTCCGAGAGCGCACCGGCGATCGGGGCGATGAACATCGGCGCAATCGTCCAGGGCAGGATGCGCAGCCCCGACTGGAGCGGCGAGTAGCCCTGCACTGTCTGGAAGAACTGGGCGAGCAGAAAGATCGACCCGAACATCCCGAAGAACATGAACAGGGAGGAGACGTTGCCGAGGGCGAACGCCCGGTTGCGGAAGAAGCGGAGCGGCAGCATCGGCGCCGGTGAGCGCAGCTCCCAGGCGGCGAACGCGCCGAGCAGGGTGAGCCCGGCGACGAGCGGCGCGACGATCTGCGTGCTCGTCCAGCCGTCCGCGTTGCCGTTGATCAGCGCCCAGACGAGGCCGAGCATGCCGGCGCTGGCGAGGCCGACGCCCGGCAGGTCGAGGCGGTCGCCGGGGCCCTGGCTCTCGTCGAGCCGCAGCAGCGCGAGCGGGACGAGCACCAGGCCGATCGGGACGTTGAGCCAGAAGATCCAGTGCCACGAGATGCCGTCGACGACCGCGCCGCCGACGACGGGCCCGAACGCGACGGCGAGGCCGCCGATGCCGCCCCATGCGCCGAGCGCGAGACCGCGGCGCTCGGGGGAGACGGACGCGCTGAGCAGCGTGAGCGTGAGGGGCATCACGATCGCGGCACCGAGGCCCTGGACGGCACGGGCGACGTCGAGCGCCTCCACGGTCGGCGCGAGCGCGGCGGCGACCGAAGCGACCGTGAAGATTCCGACCCCGATCGAGAACATCAGGCGCCGACCGAAACGGTCGCCGAGCGCGGCGCCGGTGAGCAGGAGCACGGCGAAGGTGAGGGTGTAGGCGTTGACGGTCCACTCGAGCGACTCGAGCGACGCGCCGAGGTCGGTGCGGATCACCGGGATCGCAGTCGTCACCACGAGGTTGTCGAGGGAGACCATGAAGAGGGCGACCGAAGTGATCGCGAACGTCCAGAGCGTGCGAGCTGTCATGTCGTTCGTCCTCCGTAGCAAAGTAGTGAGTGATTACTCATCATCTGGGAAAAAAGAGAAGGGTGCTCAGTGCCCCCGGCATCCCTCGCACAGGAGCCTGGCCCACGGCTCGTCGGAGTTCTCGATCTCCATCGCGGCGATCACGTTGTAGAGCATGCCCGTGGCGAAGAACGCGGAGACGTCGGCCGGCGACGCGCCCGAGACGGCCTCGACGTAATCGACGAGCCGGCCGAACCCACGCCGCACGACCTCGCGGACGTCCGGGTCGTCGCAGCCCGCGTAGGCCTGGAGCTGAGCCTGCAGCAGCACCCGGTCGCTCTCGATCAACTCGCCGTAGGCGAGGCCGATCGCACGCAGCGCCTCATGCCCCGCACTGCCCGCGGCCGCTGTGCGGAACGTCTCCAGCGTGCGGTCGAAGCAACGTCGTACCGACTCCAGGTACAGCTCCTTCTTCGAGCCGAAGAGGCGAAACAGGTACGGCTGGGAGATGCCTGCCGCGCGCGCGATGACGTCGGTCGAGGCGCCGTGCAGCCCGTGCTCGGCGAACTCCTTGCGCGAAGCCTCCAGCACCGCCTCGCGGCGTTCCTCGGCGGTCTGTCGTTGGGCTGTCGGGCTCATCTCACTTGTAAGTGATAACTCACTTATGTGGGATTGTCAAGTCCTGGTTCGGACGCCGCGGCTGCGAGCCCACGACGCGTCACGTCTTCGTTCACAGGCGCCGGAGCAGCGCGTCGCAAACGCGGTCGACCTCCTCCTCCGTCGTCGTCGCCGCGAAGGGCAGCGCAAGCGCGTGCTCGTAGGCCCGGCGCGCGCCGTCGAGGGGGCCCTGGTCGCGGTAGGCGCCGAGCCGGTCGAGCGCGTACGTCCCGATCTGCACCTCGATCCCCTCCGCGCGCAACTCCGTCAGCAGCTCGTCGCGTCTGTCGACGCGGATCACGTACGCCTGCCAACCGTGCCGGTCGCCCTCTGCCGCCGACGGCGTGCCGACGCGGCCGCCGAGCCGCTGCTCGTACCACGCCGCCGCCTGCTCGCGGCCGGCGAGCAGCTCCTCCAGGCGCTCCACCTGCGGGATGCCGAGCGCGCAGAGGACGTCGGCCAGCCGGTAGTTGAAGCCGGGCACGGCGATGTCGGCGCTGCCGTCGGTGGCGATCCCGTGGTGCCTCAGGCGGCGTACCGCGTCCGCCACTGCGGCGTCGTCCGTGGTCACCGCGCCCCCCTCACCGGTGGTCACGATCTTGCGCGGATGGAAGGAAAGGCAGCCCGCGACGCCCAGGGCGCCGCAGGGCGTGCCGCGGTAGCGGGCGCCGAGCGCCCCAGCCGCGTCCTCGACGAGGAGCACCCGCTCCGGCACGGCTGCCCGGAGCCCGCTCCAGTCCACCGGTCGGCCGAAGAGGTGGACGACCATCACGGCGCGCGTCCGCGCGGTGACGGCCGCCTCGACGGCCGCCACGTCGACGACGAAGGTGTCGGAGTCGACGTCGACGAGCACGGCGTCCGCGCCGCACAGGCGCACGGCATTGGCGGTGGCGGGGAACGTGTACGCGGGCACGATCACCTCGTCGCCGGGGCCGATGTCGAGAGCGAGCAGCGCCAGGTGCAGCGCCGCCGTGCCGTTGGCGACGGCGACGGCATCGCGCGTGCCGACCGCGCTGGCGATCGCGCGCTCGAGCTCCGCGACCTTCGGCCCCATCGTCAGCTGACCGCTCGCGAGCACCTCCGCCACGGCGCGCATCTCCGCTTCGCCGACGTCGGGCCGTGCGAGCCGGATGGGGTCGCTCACGCGATTCTCTCCGCAGAGCATGGATCTGCGGAAGCAGATCCATGCTCGCGACCATCCCTGGAGCGGCCGCTACCGCGGCCGGTGCCGGCCACTGACGGACGAGGGCTTGACACACGAGGTCCGACCTCGTTCCTGGAACAACCCCTGACGTTGGCGGCGCGAGCCACGGACGCAAGAGGGGTCGACACGGGGCGACTCACGCCGTGGGCGAGCCGAGGCGGGCGCGGTACCAGGCGATCGTCCGGGCGAGGCCGTCCTCCAGCTCCACCTCCGCCTCGAAGCCGAGGAGCTCGCGCGCCTTGGTCACGTTGGGGATGCGCAGCTCGACGTCCGTGTAGTGCAGCGGCTGGAAGACGATCTCCCCGGGGCAGCCCGACAGGCGCTTGATGCGTCCGGCCAGGTCGAAGATCGTCACGGCCGAGCGGGCGTTGCCGATGTTGAAGCTCTCGCCGACGGCTGCCGGGTGCTCGAGGCAGAGCAGGAGGCCCCGCACCATGTCGTCGACGTACGTCCACGCCCGGATCTGCGAGCCGTCGCCGTGGATCGTGAGGTCGCGCCCCGCGAGCGCGGCCTCGATGAAGGCGCGGATCGCGCCGCCGCCGACCTGGCCGGGCCCGTACACGTTGAACGGCCGCACCGACACGGCGGGCAGGCCCAGCTCGTCGTGGTACGCGTGCGCCATGTGCTCGCCGGCGAGCTTGGAGACCGCGTAGGTCCAGCGCGCCTCGCCGACGGAGCCGATCGTCGTCACGTGGCCCTCCGCCACGTTGAAGGCCTGCTGGCCGAAGACCTCGCTGGTCGAGAACTCGATCACCCGCTCGAGCGTGTCGCGGGTCGCGAGCGCCGCCTCGAGCACGTTGTACGTGCCGACCACGTTCACGCGCATCGTGCGCACCGGGCTCTCCAGCACCGTGTCGACGCCCGCGATCGCCGCGGCGTGGACGACGTGGGTGCAGCCCCGCGCGAGCTCGTGCAGCGCCTCGGGGTCGAGGATGTCTCCGACGACGAAGCGGAAGTTCGGGTGCTCGCCGAGCTCCGTGCCGGTGAGCACGTCGCGATGGAGGTTGTCGACGGCGACGACCTCGTTGTCGTCGACGAGGCGGCGGGCGAGCGTCGTGCCGATGAAGCCCGCGCCGCCCGTGATCAGGATGCGCTTGCCGGTGAGCGCCACGGATCGCGAGTCTAGCCGGGCCGGCCGGCGTCGCGGCCGGCGTCGAGCGCCGAGGCGAGCCTGGCGACCGCCTCCTCGTACCGGCTCTCCGTCGCCGGCCGCAGCTCGGAGCCGTGGAACCGGAGCTCGCGGCCGTCCGCGAGGGCATCGAGCACGGCTGGCGGGACGCCCTCGCCGGCGGCGCGGTGGTGTGCCCGCAGCCGAGCGACGGCGATCCGGTGGGCGCGCCGCTCGAGGGCGTCCCCGAGCCGTCCGCCGAGGAGCGGCTCCAGGGCCCGTTGCGCCACGGTCGGCCCCGCGTCACGGGACGGCCGTCGGGCGGCCGGGAGGTTCGGGAACCAGTCGCGAAGCCAGGGATTGGCGGAGACGAGGTCTGCCGCCCCGACGAGGGGAACAGCCTGCGCCAGCTCCCGGGCGACGTACGTGCCGGGGCGGAACGCGAGGTGATCGCCGGCGAGGTAGTAGTTGGGGCAGAGCACCTGCCTGCCGAGGATCCTCGCCGCCGTGCCGAGGAGCACGAACACGGTGGCGAGTCGGCCTGGCGCCACGATCACGAGCAGGTCGGTGTCGGCCGGCTCGGGCGCGTTCCCGGCTGCGGCCGAGCCCGTGAGCGCGACGCCGCGGACGAAGGGGACGTGACGGACGACGCGGGCCACGCGGCGGGCTCGGCGCTCGATGCGCCCCGCCCGCTCGATCCCCGCCGCGCGAGACCCGATCAGGTGCGGCCGATCGGCGGGCGCGACCAGATCCCCCTCGACGACGAGCGCGCGTCGCGCGTCGGCTCCCCCGAGAAGCCGTTTCAGCTCGTCCCGCGACACGGCCACGCGGGAGTAGCGCCACAGCTCGTCCTCGGAGACAGCGCTGTCGAACACGTCGCCGTAGGCCACGGCATCGAGCGCGGCGACGAGGTCGCTCGTCATCGCGCCCTGAGCTCCACGTGGAGGGGCGGCCGTCGCGGCTCCGGAGGCGGCGCGTCGTCGTCGACGTACAGGCTCCAGCGCAGGACGAGCGCGCGGAGCGTCGCACGCACGATCGCCGTCGCCAAGGGCTCGCCGATGCACGTGTGCACACCCGCTCCGAAAGGCACGTACGCGCCGCGGGGGGGCTCTGGCCGGCCCTCGAGCCACCGCTCCGGGCGAAAGGCGTCCGGCTGCTCGAACACGCCAGCGTCGCGATGCAGCACGAGCGGGCTGACGATCACGTTCGTGCCCCGCTCGAGCCGGGAGCCTCCGACGTCCAGCGCTCGCACCGGACAGCGATCGACGTGCCGGGCGGGCGGATACAGGCGGAGGGCTTCCCGCAGCACCGCGTCGAGATAGGGCGTGGAGTCACCGGGTCCGGCCCGGCCGAGCTCCTCGACCAGCCGGTCCTGGGCGTCCGGGCGCCGTCCGAGCAGGGAGACTGCAGCTGCGAGAGCGCTCGGGGGCTCGTCCGCGGCCGCAAGCAGGAAGGCCACGATCTCCCCGTGCACGACCTCGTCCGGCAGCCCGGAGGCCACGAGCACGCCGAGCAGGTCGTCGTCGTCGTCTCCGGTCGCGCGGCGTGCGGCCACAGCGCCCGAGGCGAAGGAGACGACGCGCGTGTGGGCCCGGCCGCCGGGGCCCAGGCGCCAGGCGGGGCCGACGCGGGGCACGGCGGCCATCAGCACGGCGAGATCCGCGGCGAGCTGTGGAGCCGCCCCGCCGAGGTCGGCGCCGAGCAGGAAGCGACACGCGATGCGCAGCGACAGCGGGTCGACGAGGCCGCGGACGTCGACACGGGCGCCGCTCCTCAGCCCGGCCAGCGCCTGCTCCACGTGGCGCTCCAACATCGGCGCGGCGGCTGCGACGCGACGGCGATCGAGGGCGGGCTGCAGCAGGAGGCGCCGCTCTCGGTGCGCACGGCCGTCGAGCGTGTTCAGCGTCGGCCCCAGATAGCGGCGCGCGCGCCGCTTCCACTT
>JAOUEK010000535.1 GCA_029858755.1 Thermoleophilia bacterium | reverse complement strand
CGCAGGGCCCTGTGGGCGCTGCTGGCGATGATCGCCGTGTTGGCGCTCGTCGCAGCAGGCTGTGGTGGGAGCGACTCGTCGAGCGCGAGCGGCGACGAGACGACGATCGAGACGACCGACGAGACGACCGACGAGACGTCGTCCGGCGACGAGACGATGGCGGACGAGACGATGGCCGACGAGACGATGGCCGACGAGGACACCACCGGGGAGAGCTCCGACACCGGCGGCAGCCTCGGCGCCTTCGCGGACAAGGACTGCATCGAGCTCGCTTCGATCGGCAGCAAGCTCGCGCAGGCGGTCGATCCCAGTGGGAGCTTCGACGCCGGGGAGGCCGCCACGCTCTACGAACAGCTCATGGACAAGGCGCCGGCCGAGATCCGTGACGACCTGGCTGTGTTCGCCGACTACCTGAAGGAGATCTCGGAGCTGCTCCAGGGCGTCGACCTCTCGAGCGGGCAGCAGCCCTCCGCCGAGGATCTCGCGAAGCTGGAGAAGCTCGGATCCCTCGACACGACCGAGGTGCAGAAGGCGTCCGAGAACCTCGCCGCGTGGGCCAGCGAGAACTGCTCGGCCGGATGAGTGGTGTCTGAGCTGAAGGGCGGGGTCAGGCTGAAAGCCTGACCCCGCCGCTCCCGCGCAGCCCGTGGCCGACCGTCAGCCCGAGCCGGCCGTCTCCTGCGCCTCGCTCCCGCCCTCGGCGCTCCCCCGCTCGCGCCAGCGCGACCACAGCAGGTCCGCGTTGGCAGCGAGGAAGCCGAGGGCGACGGCGGGCAGTGCGGGCAGGCCGTCGACGTCGAAGACGACCGTGGCGATCAGCGTCGCCGCGACGAGCGCGGTCATCGCGAGCCACGTCCAGCCGACCCGCAGCCCGAAGCGCTCCGCCGCCGCCAGGAACAGTGCGAAGAAGACGATGTCCGGGGGGCCGAGGTTCGCGGAGCGGTCCTCTCCCGGTAGGCGGAACGCGATCGAGATCCGCTCGAACAGCCCCGGTTGCTCCTCGACCACCACCTTCGTGGGGCCGCGCCACACGGAGAGCGAGTCGACGACCGGGATGATGCCGGCGACGAGCACGATCCACCAGAGCTCGTAGAAGAGCCAGAGGAACCAGAAGCCGAAGAGCGCGAGCGCCAGCAGCTTGACCACGTTGAAGGCACCGTCCAGTCCGGCGGCGTCGAGCGCGGCGGCGGCGGCGCCGAAGGCGATCGCGACCGGCAGCAGCCCGCGGGCGTGGGCGAGTGGGAGGGCGAGCAGGACGACGGCGAACGTCGCGGGCATGAGCACGAGCGAGACGAGGGCGACGTCCCAGTTCTCGCCGACGCGCGGCAGCGAGCCGGCCGCCTCGTCCCAGGCCGCGAGGCCGACGACGAGGACGAGCAGCGCCCCCGCGCGGCGCGCGCTCAGTAGGGGGGTAGCTCCGCCCACCACGGGCCGAGCGGCGTGAAGGCGTTCCAGAACGCGGTCTTCGCGCCCTGCTCGTCGAGGGACGCGTCGATGTCCGGCGTGACCAGCGCCTCGATCGTCGGGGTCAGCTGCTGCAGCTCGCCGACACGCCCCGGATCGAGCGGGGCGGCGAGGGGGAAGCGGAGCCCGTTCACGAAGTCGACCGATCGCTCACCCATCACGACGACGAGCTTCGGCTGCACGATGTGGAGCTCCCGGACGAGCCACTCGCGCGCCTCGCCGGGCTCCTCGGTGCCGAACTTGAGGCAGTTCGTGCCGTAGACGGCAAGTGGGTCGACGTCGAGGCGTTGCAGGGACTTGAGCAGCGCCTGCCCAGCCCGGCCGAAGAACGCCACGCCCTCCTGGATCTCGGAGGGCTGCGGCGCCCACTTGAGCAGGAACACGTCCGCCAGCGGATGACCCGAGCCCAGCACCGGCACGTGGAGCTCGTCGCCCAGGGACAGCAGGGCGTCGCCGAGCTCGTTGATCTCGGTGATCGCCTTGCGCAGGTAACGCTCGTGGATCTCGTCGGTCGGGGCGGAGGACACGGGGCGAGGGACCCTTCGCGCTCAGCGCACCCTTTCCTTGACCTGCGCGACCCACTTCAGACCCTGGAGGTAGGCGAGGGACTTCGGCCGGCGCAGCACCTCGGCGGTGCGGAG
>JAOUEK010000533.1 GCA_029858755.1 Thermoleophilia bacterium | reverse complement strand
GAGGTCGTCGAAGCGGTCGCCCTCGCCGTCGTCGTTCTCGCCTCCGATGCCGCCGGCGGCGACGAGCGCGTGGACCGGGCCGAGCACGCGCGCCGCCTCGGCTGCCGCCCGCTCCACCTCACGCTGCTCACGGATGTCGCACGACGCCACGTGCGACGGGCCGTCGAGCAGCCGCGCAGTCTCGTCGAGCGTGTCGCGCCGCCGCGCGAACAGGGTGATGACCGCGCCGTCCGCAGAGAGCCGCCGAGCGACGGCTCGCCCGATCCCCCTGCCTGCACCCGTCACCACCACGTGCCGTGCGGTCATGATCTGCTCCAGACGATCGCAATTTGCGAGGAAAAGCTGCTCGAGCCCCCTTGATCCCGATGCGCCTCGCAGCATAGAGTCCCCACTGCGCCGAGCACGGGGCGCCGGTAGGACGAAGCTCCTCCGAGAGGCGGTACGCGGAAGCGGAATGTCACTCGGGGGCGTGGACGAAAGCGCACCCGGCTCGGCGAATTCATGGTCCCGACCTCTCTAGAGCACCATGTTGTTCCTACAATCGTGCTCTGGTCGTAGCGGAAATACCGCAAATAGCGACGATCGCCGGTCAGAGTCCCTCGAAGGGGCTTGACGGGGCCCGGCTCCTTCTCTAGATTCCCTTGTGCACCGGGCAGGACGAGCTGGAGGTTGATGGTTCTCCGACAGGCAGTCGCTTCGGCGGCGGTCAGTCGGGAAGCCGGACGAAGGCGAATCCTGTTCGGTGCTTTTTTCGTGCTTTCACAGCACTCCCTCATCGACGTGGAGAGTAAAGGGCACGAAAAGGATTCTTCCGCAAATTGCGGATCTCGCGATGGTCATGCGGGTTGACGGCACGAATTCGACCGCGTAGTGTCCCGGATGCACCGAGCACGGAGTGTCCAAGGTTGATGGCTCTCCGACAGGCAGCCGCTTCGGCGGCGGTCAGTCGGAAAGCCGGACGAGGTCACCACCGGCTCGGTGCATTTCTTCGTGCCCGATCACGTGCGCTCGAGCCGCGCGGACGGGCCCGGAAGGCGGCGAGCTAGGCTCCGGCCGTGGCACGCCTCCTCGTCATCGTCAGCTCGGCGGTCTTCGTCGATGCCGCGCTCTTCGGCGCCATCATCCCTCTGATCCCAGGCTTCGCCGACGACTACGACCTCTCGAAGGTCGAGGCGGGCCTGCTCGTCGGCGCGTACGGCGCCGGTGCGCTCCTCGGAGGCATCCCCTGCGGCGCGCTCTCGTCGCGGATCGGCTCGAAGAACGCCGTCGTGCTCGGCCTCGCCGTGCTTGCCGTGTCCAGTGTCGCCTTCGCCGTCGGCGGCTCTCCACTCGCGCTCGGCATGGCCCGCCTCGCCCAGGGGCTCTCGAGCGCCTTGACCTGGGCCGGCGCCCTCGCCTGGCTGGTCGCCGACGCGCCGCCGGGTCGACGCGGCAGCGTGCTCGGCACGGCCTTCTCCTTCGCCATCGTCGGCTTCGTCTGCGGCCCGTTCATCGGCGGCGTCGCCGGCCTCGTCTCGATCCGCTGGACGTTCGTCGCCTGCGCCGTCGTCGGCGGAGCCCTGGCGCTGGCCGCGTTCGCGCAGCCCGCCGCACGGGTCGAGGAACGGACGCTCGGCTCGGTGCGCCGCGCCCTGCACGACCGCGCGTTCCTCGCCGGGCTCTGGCTGAGCTTGCTCCCGGCGCTGCTCTTCGGGATGGTGGACGTCCTCGTCCCGCTGGCGCTGGACGACGCTGGTTACGGCGTCGCCGCCGTGACCGCGGTCTTCGTGGCGGCCGGGCTCACCGAGGCGGTCGTCAATCCGATCACGGGCCACATCTCCGATCGCCGGGGGCGCCTCCTCCCCATTCGAGTCGGCCTGGCCGCGTCGACGGTCGTGGCCGTCCTCTTCGCTGCCTTTCCCGAGCCCCCGGTGGTGATCGGGCTCGTGATCGCCGCTGCGGTCACCTTCGGCGGCTTCTACGCCCCCGGGATCTCACTGGTCAGCATCCGCGCGGACGTTGCACGGCTCAGCCAGTCGTTCGGCTTCGGTGTCATGAACACGGCCTGGGCCACCGGCGCCCTGTTGGGGCCGTTTCTCGGTGGCGCGCTGGCGGACGGCGTCGGCGAGCCGG
>JAOUEK010000534.1 GCA_029858755.1 Thermoleophilia bacterium | reverse complement strand
AGTTGCCCGAGGTCGAGGCCTGGGCGCGCGAGCTCGACCCGCTCGTCTCGCGCGCGGCGATCGAGCGGGCCGGCCCTGCGCACATCGCGACCCTGAAGACGATCGACCCACCCCTCGCGACGCTCGCGGGGCGACGCCTCGCGGGAGCCCGCCGGCGTGGCAAGAACCTCCTCTTCCCCGTCGCCGGGTCGGGGCTCGTGCTCCGCGTCCACCTGATGAGCGCCGGGCGGCTCCGCTACCACCCGCCTGCAGGCAAGAAGCCTGCCAAGCCCGCCTTCCGGCTGCGCTTCGGCGACGGCGGCGAGCTCGTGCTCACGGAGGCGGGCAAGAAGAAGCGTGCCGGCGTCTGGCTCCTCGAGCACGACGCGATCGAGACCGAGCTCGCGCACCTCGGGCCGGACGCGCTCGAGCTCGACGCGGACGAGCTCGGCCGGATCGTCCGGGCGGAGCGACGCCAGCTGCACCCGCTGCTCCGCGACCAGCGAGCCATCGCCGGCATCGGCCGGGCGCACGCCAACGAGATCCTCTGGGAGGCGCGGCTGTCGCCGTTCCGCCTCTCCAGCGAGCTGTCCGACGACGACGTCGCACGCCTGGCCGAGGCGATCCGCGCCGACCTCTCACGAGCCCTCGAGCTCCGGCTCCGCGGCAAGGGCGACCGTGACGTGTACCGGGTGCACGGCCGCTTCGGGGAGCCGTGCCCGCGCTGCGGGGAGACCCTCCGACGAGTCGCATTCGAGGAGCACACGATCACCTACTGCGCGACGTGCCAGACGGGCGGCAGAGTGCTCAAGGATCGCCGCCTCTCGCGCCTCCTGCGCTGACCGTGCAAGACTCCGCCGATGCCGAGCGTCGGCGACACGGCGCGTCGCACCCGACGGGTGACGACGCGCGACATCGAGCTCTTCACCGAGCTCACGGGCGACTGCAACCCGCTGCACTACGACGAGGAGCGGGCCGCCGCGAGCCGCTTCGGCGGCGTCATCGTGCAGGGCGGCGTCACGTCGGGGCTGCTCAACGCGGTCGTGGCCGAGGACCTTCCGGGACCGGGCTCGGTCTTCCTGCACGTGGACTGGTCGTTCAAGGCGCCGGTGCGGCCCGGCGACGAGATCACCGCCGAGGTCGAGGTGCTCGAGGCGCGCGCCGACAAGCCGATCACGCGGTTGCGCACGACGATCACCGACCAGGACGGCACGCTCGTGCTCGACGGCACCGCGCTCGTCTGGACCGAGCCGGTGTGAGCCGCAGCCCGGCGGGCGCGCTCACCCTGCTCGCCCTCTCGCTCGTGCTCTCGATGTCGACCTGGTTCTCAGCGTCGGCGGTGATCCCGCAGCTGCGAGGCGAGTGGGGGCTCTCCACCAGCGCCGGCGCGTGGCTGACGATCGCCGTCCAGCTCGGCTTCGTCGCGGGCGCCCTGCTCTCCTCGGTGCTCACGCTGGCCGACGTCCTGGCGCCGCACCGCGTCCTGTTCGCCGGGTCGCTCGGGGCCGCGGGTGCGAACGCCGTGCTCCTGCTCGCGGACGGGCCGGGAACGGCGATCCCCCTCCGCGCGGCCACCGGCTTCTTCCTCGCCGGTGTCTACCCGCCGGCGCTGAAGCTGATGGCGACCTGGTTCCGGCGCGGTCGCGGAGCTGCGCTCGGCGTGCTCGTCGGGGCACTGACGGTCGGGTCGGCGATGCCGTACCTGGTCAGCGGGCTCGGCGACGTCGACTGGCGCGTCGTGATCGTGGCCACGTCGGCGCTCACCGGGGCCGGTGGGGCGATCGCGCTGCTGGCCGTCCCCGAAGGGCCGTATCCGTTTCCCCGCGCCGCCTTCGACCCGCGGCAGGCGCGCCTGGCCCTCGCGAACCGGGGCGTCCGCCTGTCGTCGCTCGGCTACTTCGGCCACATGTGGGAGCTGTACGCGATGTGGGCCTGGTTCCTGGTCTTCGCCCGCGACGCGCTCTTCGGGAGCGCGACCGCCGCGACGCTGGTCACGTTCTGCGTGATCGGCGCCGGCGGCGTCGGCTGCGTGGTCGGCGGGCTCGCCGGCGACCGTTTCGGGCGGGCCGAGACGACCGCGGCGCTGATGGCGTGCTCGGGCCTCTGCGCGCTCGTGGTCGGGCTGCTCCCCAC
>JAOUEK010000532.1 GCA_029858755.1 Thermoleophilia bacterium | reverse complement strand
TCGTCTACGTCGTCCTCTTCGTGCTCTTCAACGACGACCGCGTCAACGTCAGCTTCGTCTTCTTCTCCGCCGAGACCTCGCTGGTCGTCGCCCTCGCCCTCGCCGTCGCGATCGGGTTCCTGCTCGGGTTCTTCACCGACGTCGTCCGCACCCGGCGCCGCAGGCGCCGTGACAAGCCCGGCGCAAGTTAGAGCGCCGAGGCGAGCAGGGCGACGCCCTCGGCGATCCGCTCCGGGGACTCGAAGCTGAACGCAAGGCGCGCCGATCCCGCGCCGGACTCGCCGCCCGGGAAGAAGTCGGTCCCGCGCACGAACGTCACCCCCGCCTCGGTCGCGCGGCCGAGGAGCGCTCCGGCGTCCGTGCCGGCGGCGAAATCGACCCAGAGGAAGTAGCCGCCCTCCGGCTCGCTCCAGCGGACGCCGTCGGGCATCTGCGTGGCGAGCGCGTCGAGCATCGCGTCCCGCCGCGTGCGCAGCAGCCCTCGGATGCGGTCGAGGTTGGGCTCGAAGGCGCCGCGGGCGAACAGCTCGTGCACGGCAGCCTGCGGCAGCAACGGCGGCGAGATGTAGGTGGAGACGGCCTGATCCTCGTAGGCGGCCCGGAGCGACTCCGGGACGACGACGTAGCCGACGCGGAGGCCGGGCGCGACCGTCTTCGAGAACGAGGACGTGAACGCGACGTGCGCGCCGCCCTCGAGCTCGAGCACGGACGGCGGGGCGACCCCCTCGTAGCGCACCTGGCCGTACGGGTCGTCCTCGAGCACGTCCAGCCCGTGGGCGGCGACGAGCTCGGCCAGGCGCCGACGTCGATCCGTGCCCAGCGTGCGGCCGCTCGGGTTCTGGAAGGTCGGGATCGTGTACAGGAACGACACGTCGCCCGGGCGGGCGAGCTCGGCGGCGAGCGCGTCGGGGTCGAGGCCCTCGTCGTCCAGCGGCAGGCTCACGACCTCGCCCCCTCTCCAGCCGAGCAGCTTCAGCGGCCGGTCGTAGGTCGGGCCTTCGACGAGCACCCGTCCGGGCCGGCGCTGCAGCTGCGCCGCGGCGTAGAAGACGAAGCCCTGCAGCCCTCCGGTGGTCACGAACACGCGCGAGGGGTCGACACCGTGGCGCTCGCCGAGCAGCTCGCGCAGCGGGCCGTAGCCGCCGCCCAGCCCGTAGGAGAGGATCGCCGTCCCGTCGCGCTCGAGCGCCACGCGCGCGCAGTCGGCGACGAGGTCGACGTCGATGCACTCGGGGGCCGGCGCGCCGCGGGCGAAGGAGATCGGGGCCATCTCGTGCCAGCGTACCCGCACCGTCCGTCGCACCCGGGCGCGAACCGCAGGCCGCCTGGCGCTGCTGCTACCGTACGGGCAGGCGCGACGACCGTCGCGCCGTGAGATCACGCTTCTTTCGACTCCTCTTGGACGGGCTCGAGGGTAGTAACGGTCTCGAGCCCACATA
Organism: Thermoleophilia bacterium; assembly: GCA_029858755.1. GTDB lineage: Bacteria > Actinomycetota > Thermoleophilia > Gaiellales > Gaiellaceae > Gaiella. The sequence continues at coordinate 681 of JAOUEK010000532.1, read as the reverse complement.
CGACCAGGGAGTCGAACGAACCGCATGACAGAGCAATCGTTCTCCGCGCTCGGGCTGAGCGCGCCAACCGTATCCGCACTCGCCGAGGGCGGAATCCACTCGCCCTTCCAGATCCAGATCCGGACGATCCCGGCTGCGCTCGCCGGCTCGGACGTGCTCGCGAGGTCTCCGACCGGCTCGGGCAAGACGATCGCCTTCGCCGCGCCGATCGTCGAGCGTCTCCAGCCCGGCGACGGCAGGCCTGCGGCGCTGGTGCTCGTTCCGACGCGCGAGCTCGCCGTGCAGGTGACGGAGGTGTTCGAGTCGCTGACACGGGCCCGCGGCCTTCGTGTCGCCCCCGTCTACGGCGGCGTGCCGATCCGCTCACAGGCGGAGCGGGCCAAGGGTGCGCACGTCCTCGTCGCCACGCCCGGCAGGCTGCAGGACCTGATCGAGCGGCGTCTGATCACCCTCGGCGATGTCTCCGTGCTCGTCCTGGACGAGGCCGACCGGATGCTCGACATGGGCTTCAAGCCGCAGGTCGACCGCATCGTGCGTCGTCTCTCCGACGACCGCCAGACCATGTTCTTCTCCGCCACGCTCGACGGCGAGGTGGGCGAGCTCGCCCGCCTGTACACGCGCCAGCCGGTCCGCGTCGAGGCCGAGCTCCATCACGAGGTCGCGCCCGGGGAGATCGACCAC
>JAOUEK010000531.1 GCA_029858755.1 Thermoleophilia bacterium | reverse complement strand
TGCCCAGCGCAGTCGCCACGAGCGACGAGAGCAGCGCCAGCTCGAGCGAGGTGATCACGGAGTCCTTGAGCCCGAGCACACCGTCCCAGTTGCGCCAGTTGTCGAGCGTGAAGCCTTGCCACACGTAGTTGAAGCGGCCAGCCGGGTTGTTGAAGGAGAAGAGAATGACGACAGCGATCGGGAGCATCAGATACGCGAAGACGAGCATCACGTAGAGCGTGAGCGAGTGGTACTTCACGAACCGCCACAGGCGGAAGCCGGCGCCGAGTCGGCGCGCGGTCACGGGGCTCTCGGGGCGGCCTGTCATCCGGTCAGCCTCTCCGTCCCTACGACCTTCGCGTAGACGAGCAGCGCGACGAGGATCGTTGCCATCAGGACGAACGACAGCGCGGCAGCCGTCGGATAGTCGATCAGCTCGAGGAACTTCGACTGGATCACGTTGCCGAGCATCGATTGCTGCGGCGTCCCGAGCAGCTGCGCGTTGATGAAGTCGCCGGCCGCCGGGATGAACGTAAGCAGGGTGCCGGCGACGATGCCCGGCGCCGAGAGCGGCAGCGTGACGCGGAGGAACGACTGGACGGGGCTCGCGTAGAGGTCCTTGCCGGCTTCGATCAGGCGCGGGTCGATCTGCTCGAGCGACACGTACAACGGCAGCGCCATGAAGGGGAAGAAGTTGTAGACGATCCCCGCAACGACGGCGAACGACGTGGCCAGCAACCGCCCGTCGTCGGCGAGGATCCCGACGCTGCGCAGGACGCCGACGACCGGGCCCTCGTCGGCGAGGATGTTGAGCCAGGCGAGCGTACGGATCAGGTACGTGACGAAGAACGGGGCGATGATGAAGAGGAGGAAGAGGTTCTTCCACCGGCCGCCCCGGAACGCGATCCAGTAGACGAGCGGGTAGGCGAGGAGGAGTGAGGCGACGGTCGCGATGCCCGCGTACATGACCGAGCGGAAGAGCTGCGGGCGGTAGTCCGTGAACGCCTCGGTGTAGTTCGAGAACTCCCAGGTGAAGGAGTAGTTGCCGAGCGAGCCGGACTGCAGCGACTGGTAGCCGAGGAATACGAGCGGGATGACGAAGAAGACCGTGAGCCAGGCGATGCCCGGCGCAAGCAGGAGGTAGGGCGTCAGCCCCCTGTGGCGATGGAAGAAGGCGCCCACCTAGGTCACCAGCCCCGGAGCACAGCCGAGCCGGGCCTTCCCGCGCGGGAAGGCCCGGCTCGCTCGTGCTACGCGCCGAGGACCTGCTGCCACTGCTTGATGTAGTCCTCGTTGTTCAGCGCCGTCGAGTCGAAGCCGCTGACCTGCTCGAGCGTTGCGTCGTCGGGGATGATCAGCGGGTTGTTCGCGAGCTCGGGATCGATCTTCGCGAGCTCTTCCTTGGTCCCGGTCACCGGCGGGATGTAGTTGACGTACGCCTCGATCGGGGCCTGGTTCACCGGGTCGTAGACGAAGTTCATGAACGTCGACGCCGTGGCGATGCTCCCGCCAAGCGGGATCAGCATGTTGTCCGTCCAGATCATGCCGCCTGCCTCCGGGATCACGAACTGCAGATCAGGGTTGTCGATCTGCAGTTGCACGATGTCGCCCGACCACGCCACGGCCGCGGCGATGCTGCCGCTCGTCAACTGCTCGGCGTAGTCGTTCCCCGTGAAGCGTCTGATCTGGCCGTTGTCGACGGCCTTCTGGATCATGGCGACGGCGGCAGTGAACGTGTCGTCGGTGACCTCGGTCGGGTCGTCGCCGTTCTGCTGCATCGCGAGACCGACCGAGTCCGCCATCTCGGAGAGCATCGTCACCTTGCCCTTGAGTGAGGGATCGGTGAGCAGTTGCTCGATCGACGTCACCTCGCCATTCGTCACCTTTGGGTTCCAGGCGATGCCCGTCATGCCCGACTGCCAGGGCAGCGAGTACTCGCGATTCGGGTCGAACGGCGGGCTCTGCTGGGCAGGGATGAGGTTCTCGATGTTCGGGATCAGGTCCTTGTTCAGCTTCTCCACCCAGCCGTTCTCGATCAGCAGCGACGGGAAGCGGGAGTTGTCGGTGAAGACGAAGATGTCGCGGTCGATCCCGTTTCCCTGCGAGAGCGGCCCCTGCACCTTCGCGAAGTACGTGGCGTTGTC
>JAOUEK010000530.1 GCA_029858755.1 Thermoleophilia bacterium | reverse complement strand
CTAGCCTTGCCGGCATGAGCCGGACGCTGTTCGAGAAGGTGTGGGACGACCACGTCGTGCGCGTGGACGACGACGGCGTCGCGCTCCTGTACATCGACCTCCACCTCGTGCACGAGGTCACCTCGCCGCAGGCGTTCGAGGGGCTCAGGCTCGCCGGCCGCGGCGTGCGCAGGCGTGAGCTGACGGTCGCGACGATGGACCACAACGTCCCGACGACGGACGGCCCGGTCACCGACCCGCTCGCGAAGGCCCAGCTGGACGCGCTGCGTGCGAACTGCGCCGAGTTCGAGGTCGAGCTCCACGCGACCGGGTCGGGGCGTGAGGGGATCGTCCACGTGATCGGCCCCGAGCTCGGCCTCACGCAACCGGGAAGGACGATCGTCTGCGGCGACAGCCACACCTCCACCCACGGCGCGTTCGGCGCGCTCGCCTTCGGCATCGGCACCTCGGAGGTCGAGCACGTCCTCGCCACGCAGACGCTCCCGCAGCGCCGCCCACGCACGATGCTCGTCCGCTACGAGGGCGACCTCTCGCCCGGGCTGACCCCGAAGGACCTGATCCTCGGCACGATCGGCCGGCTCGGCGTGGACGGCGGCGTCGGCCACGCGGTCGAGTACGCCGGGGACGCGATCCGCGGGCTCTCGATGGAGGGCCGGATGACGGTCTGCAACATGTCGATCGAGTGGGGCGCGCGGGCGGGCATGGTCGCACCGGACGAGACCACGTTCGCGTACCTCGAGGGACGCCCGCAGGCGCCGACGGGTGCCGCGTGGGAGGAGGCTCTCGATCGCTGGCGCGAGCTTCCCAGCGATCCCGATGCCCGATTCGACGTCACGCACGTCGTCGACGTCGACGACCTGGCGCCACAGGTCACCTGGGGGACGAATCCCGGCATGGTCGTGCCGGTGACCGGCCGCGTCCCCGACCCCGCCGGCCTCGAGGGCGACGATCGCGTCGCCGCGGAGCGGGCGCTCGAGTACATGGCGCTGCGGCCGGGCACGGCGATCGAGGACATCCGGATCGACCGCGTCTTCCTCGGCTCGTGCACGAACTCGCGAATCGAGGACCTGCGCGCGGCGGCGGCGATCGTCGCCGGTCACAAGGTCGCACCCACCGTGAAGGCGCTCGTCGTCCCCGGCTCCGCGCGCGTGCGCGCCCAGGCCGAGGAGGAGGGGCTCGACCGCATCTTCGTCGACGCCGGGTTCGAGTGGCGCCGCGCCGGCTGCTCCATGTGCCTCGGCATGAACCCGGACGTGCTCCAGCCGGGCGAGCGCTGCGCGTCCACGTCGAACCGGAACTTCGAGGGCCGGCAGGGCCGTGGTGGCCGCACGCACCTGGTCAGCCCGCAGATGGCAGCGGCAGCCGCGCTGCACGGGCACTTCGTCGACGTGCGCTCACTCGACCTCGTGGAGGTCGGGGCGTGAAGGCGTTCGTCCGCGAGACTGGCCGCGTGGCCGTGCTCGACCGTCCCGACGTCGACACCGACCAGATCGTCCCCAAGCAGTTCCTGAAGCGGATCGACCGCGTGGGGTTCGGAGAGTTCCTCTTCTACGACCTGCGCCACGACCCGGACGGCAGCCACATCGGCGGCTTCCCGCTCGACCGGCCCGAGTTCGCGGGCGCGAGCGTCCTCCTCGCCGGGCGGAACTTCGGCTGCGGGTCGTCGCGCGAGCACGCCGCGTGGGCACTGCAGGACTTCGGCTTCGACGTGATCGTGGCGCCCTCGTTCGGCGACATCTTCCGGACGAACGCCTCGAAGAACGGCCTGCTCGTGATCCAGCTGCCCGAGGCCGAGGTCAAGCGCATGATGGAGGGCGTCGACCTCGACACCGGGTCGGAGATGACCGTCGACCTGGAGCGACGGGTGATCACCGCGCCGGACGGGCGCGAGGTGCCTTTCGAGGTCGACGACGCCGTCCGCCACCGGCTTCTGCACGGCCTGGACGAGATCGGGCTCACGCTCCAGCACGAGGACGAGATCGCCGCGTACGAGCACGTCCACGGCATCGCGTGACCGTCGTCGCCGTCCTCCCCGGCGACGGGATCGGGCCCGAGGTCGCGGCGGAAGCCGTGCGGGTGCTCGACGCGCTCGACATCGCGCACGACGAGCACTCCTTCGGCGGCG
>JAOUEK010000053.1 GCA_029858755.1 Thermoleophilia bacterium | reverse complement strand
CCACGAGCACGTCGTCCGCGCCGTTCGAGAGGCGCACGCCGACCAGCTCGTCGTCGTCGCGCAGCTTGACGGCGATGATCCCGTCCGCCTTGAGCGGGGTGTTGTACTCGAGGAACTCGGTCTTCTTGACCACGCCCCGCTTCGTCGCGAAGACGAGGTACTTGGCCTCCTCGAAGTCGCGAGTCGCGATCACCGCGCGCACGAGCTCCCCCTGGCGGAAGGGCAGCAGGTTCACGATCGCGCGCCCCTTGGACTGCCGCGAGCCGAGCGGCAGCTCGTGCACCTTGAGGCGGTAGACCTTGCCCACGCTGGTGAAGAAGAGGATGTAGTCGTGCGTGGAGGCGACGAACAGGTGCTCGATGTAGTCGTCCTCCTTGAGATCCATGCCCATCACGCCGATGCCTCCGCGGCGCTGCTCGCGGTACGCGGTCACCGGTAGGCGCTTGATGTACCCGGACCGCGTGATCGCGATCACCATGTCCTCCTCGGCGATCATGTCCTCGAGCTCGAGCGCGTCCTCGCCGGCGACGATCTCCGTGCGCCGCTCGTCCTTGCGGGCGTAGATCTCGCGGATCTCGAGCAGCTCCTCGCGGATCAGCGCGTCCACCCGGGCGGGGTCGCCGAGAAGCGCGCGGAGCTCCGCGATCCGCTCCTGGAGGTCCCGGTGCTCGTCCTCGACGCGCTTCCGCTCGAGCCCCGTCAGCGCGCGCAGCCGCAGGTCGAGGATCGCCTGCGCCTGCTCCTCGGAGAGCCCGAAGCGCTCCTGCAGCGCGGTGCGGGCGGAGTCCGTGTCGTCGGAGCCGCGGATCAGCGCGATCACCTCGTCGAGGTTGTCGAGCGCGATCAGGTAGCCCTGCAGGACGTGGGCGCGGCGCTCGGCCTGTCGCAGCTCGTGCTTCGAGCGCCGGACGACGATCTCGCGCTGGTAGTCGAGGTAGTGGCGGACGAGCTCGAGCAGCGACAGCGTGCGCGGCACGCCGTCGACGAGGGCGACCGCGTTGTAGCCGAAGGTGGTCTGGAGAGCGGTGTGCTTGAAGAGCTTGTTCAGCACCACCTGGGGGATGGCCTCGCGCTTCAGCTCGATCTGGATGCGCATGCCGGTGCGGTCGGAGTGGTCGGCGAGGTCGGAGATCTCCGTCAGCACCTTCTCGTGGACGAGGTCGGCGATCTTCCGGATCACGCCCGAGTCGCCGCCCTTCTTCACCCCGTAGGGGAGCTCGGTGACGACGATCGCGCTCTTCCCGCCGCGCAGCTCCTCGACGTGCGCGCGCGCTCGCATCACGATGCGCCCGCGCCCCGTGCGGTAGGCGTCGCGGATGCCGGAGCGGCCGACGATCAGCGCGCCCGTGGGGAAGTCGGGGCCCTTCAGGTGCTTCATCAGGTCGTCCACGCTGGCGTCGGGCTTGTCGATCAGCCGCACGACGGCGTCGATCGCCTCTCCCAGCTGGTGCGGCGGGAGGTTGGTAGCCATCCCCACGGCGATCCCGGCCGAGCCGTTGACGAGCAGGTTCGGGAACCGCGACGGCACCACCGACGGCTCGCGGCGGGACTCGTCGTAGTTGGGGACGAAGTCCACCGTGTCGGCGTCGATGTCGCGGAGCAGCTCGGTCGCCAGCCGGGTGAGGCGGCACTCCGTGTAGCGCATCGCGGCGGCGGGATCGTCGTCGACCGAGCCGAAGTTGCCCTGGCCGTCGACGAGCGGGTAGCGCAGCGAGAACGACTGCGCCATGCGCACGAGCGTGTCGTAGATGGCCGTGTCCGTGTGCGGGTGGTACTTCCCCATCACGTCGCCGACGACCCGCGCGGACTTCACGTACGGGCGGTTCGGCTGCATGCCCGCCTCGTGCATGCCGAACAGCACCCGGCGGTGCACCGGTTTCAGGCCGTCGCGCACGTCCGGCAGCGCGCGGCCGACGATCACGCTCATCGCGTAGTCGAGGTAGCTCGACCGCATCTCCTGTTCGAGCTCGCGCGGCTCGATCCGGCCGGCGCCGAGCGGCTCGACGAGATCAGACACGCCGCGGGCTCCGGCTCGACCTGGTGGCTGCCGGCCAGCGGGCAGACGCGGAGAGCGTCATCACCCTCGCGCTAGACATCGAGGAACCTGACCGCGGTCGCGTTCTGCTCGATGAAGGCGCGGCGTGGCTCGACGGCGTCGCCCATCAGCATCGAGAACACCCGGTCGGCGGCAGCCGCGTCCTCGACGTCGACGCGGAGCAGCATGCGCCGCGCGGGGTCCATGGTCGTCTCCCAGAGCTGCTCGGGGTTCATCTCGCCGAGACCCTTGAAGCGGGAGAGCTGGATGCCCTCCTTCGCCAGCTCGACGACCCGGGCCCGCAGCTCGCCGAACGTGGCGGCCCGCGCCGTCTTCTTGCCGAAGGACACGGTGAACGGCGGTCGCCCGATCGCATCGGCGACCCTCGCCCACGCCCGGCGAACGTCCGCCAGCACCGGCGAGGTCAGCATCGCCGTCGGCAGCTCGACGAACGTGGCCGAGCTGGTCTCGGTCTCGACGACCTTGATCCGGAGCCGGTCGCCGTCCCGCTCGGTGACGGTCAGCTCGTGCCCGTTCGCCTGGAGCGCCGAGATCAGGGCGTCCGCGCCGTCGATCGAGATCGTGTCCGCCTCCACGAGCCCGTGCGTCAGGGCGAAGTCGGCAGCGTCGGGGAACTCGCTCGCGAGCTTCTTGCTCCAGGCGTCCAGCCTCTCGAGCTCGCGGTCGAACTTCCAGAAGCGTGCCTCGGAGAGCGGGGCGGCCTCGCCGTCCCGCCCCTCCACGGCGACATCCTTGGCGCGCTCGCGCAGCAGCAGCTCCTCCAGCTGGTGGTCCTTCTCGAAGTAGAGCTCGCGGCTGCCGAGCTTCACCCGGTACAGCGGTGGCACCGCGATGAAGACGTGGCCGCGCTCGAACAGCTCGGGCATCGTCCGGTAGAGGAACGTGAGCACCAGGGTGCGGATGTGCGCGCCGTCGACGTCCGCGTCGGTCATCACGATGATCCGCCCGTAGCGGAGGTTCTCGATCGAGAACTCGTCGCCGAAGCCGGTGCCGATCGCGGTGATCATGGCCTGGATCTCGGTGTTCGACAGCACCTTGTTGATGCGGTTCTTCTCGGAGTTGATGATCTTCCCGCGCAGCGGCAGGATCGCCTGGTAGGTGCGGTCGCGGGCCTGCTTCGCGGAGCCGCCGGCCGAGTCGCCCTCGACGATGTAGAGCTCCGCGGACTCGGGGTCCTTGATCGTGCAGTCGGCGAGCTTCCCGGGCAGCGCCGAGTTCTCGAGAGCGCTCTTGCGCCGGGTCAGCTCGCGCGCCTTGCGCGCGGCCATCCGCGCCCGCGAGGCGGAGACCGCCTTCGTGATGATCTGGCGGGCGTCGGTCGGGTTCTCCTCGAGGAACTCCGCGAGGCGCTGGTTGACGGTCGTCTTGACGAGGCTCTCGATCGGCGGGTTGCCGAGCTTCGTCTTCGTCTGCCCCTCGAACTGCGGGCTGGCGAGCTTCACGGAGATCACGGCCGCGAGGCCCTCGCGCACGTCCTCACCCTCGAGGTTGTCCTCCTTCTCCTTGAGCAGGCCCTTGTCGCGCGCGTACTTGTTCAGGGTGCCGGTGAGCGCGGCGCGGAAGCCCGAGAGGTGCGTGCCGCCCTCGGTGGTGTTGATGTTGTTGGCGAAGGAGAACACGGACTCGACGTAGGAGGTGTTCCACTGCATGGCGACCTCGACGTGGCCGTCCTCGGTCTCGCCCTCGAGGTAGACGACGTGCTTGTGCACGGGGTCCTTGGCGTCGTTGACGTGCGCCACGAAGTCGCGGATGCCGCCCTCGTAGTGGAACTCGTGCCGCTCCCCCCCGGCGCGCTCGTCCTGGACGACCATCCGCAGCCCGCGGGTGAGGAACGCGGTCTCGCGAAGGCGCTGCACGACGGTGACGGTGTTGAACTCGGTCTCGTCGAAGACCTCGGCGTCGGGCAGGAACGAGATCGTCGTCCCGGTCTCGCCGGCCGTGCACGGCCCCAGCACCTCCATCTCACCCTGCGGGGCGCCGCGCGCGAACTCCTGGCGGTACACCTTGCCGTCGCGGCACACCGTCGCCGTGAGCCACTCGGAGAGCGCGTTGACCACCGAGACGCCGACGCCGTGCAGCCCGCCCGACACCTTGTAGCCCTCGCCGCCGAACTTGCCGCCGGCGTGCAGCTTCGTGAGCACGACGGTCAGCGCCGGCAGGTCCTGATCCTCGACCAGGTCGACCGGGATGCCGCGGCCGGCGTCGCGCACCGTGACCGAGTTGTCGGGGTGGATGGTGACGTCGACGAGGTCGTTGTGCCCTGCGAGCGCCTCGTCCACGGCGTTGTCCACCACCTCGTACACGAGGTGGTGGAGGCCCCGGGAGCCGGTCGAGCCGATGTACATGCCCGGCCGTAGCCGGACCGGCTCGAGCCCCTCCAGGACGGTGATGTCCTTGGCGGTGTAGCTCGTGTCCGTCATCGAAAAAAGCCCTGCAAAACAGCTGTTTTGCGGGCACCTCGAAGTCTATCAGAACCGGCGGCCGGACGGGCGGGCGGCGAGGCTCGCCGCGGCCGCCCGGCGGACGAGCTCGCGCAGGCGGTCGTCCTCGACGCCGGCGGCGATCTCGGCGGCGAGGCGCAGGTCCTCCGCGGTCGGCGTCGGGCCCCCCGCAGGCGGCTCCTCGGGCGGGCCGGCTTCCGGAACGGGCCCCGGCGCAAAGCGGAGCGCCGTCGGAGGCTCGGCCCCGACCGCCGCGGCCAGTCGCTCGCGCAGGTCGGCCTCGAGACGACCGAGCTCGAAGGCCCACGCGGCGGAGATGCAGGCGACGTGCAGCGTTCCGTCCCGGCCGATGCGCGTCGGCCACGCAGCTCGCGCGATCGCCGGCCCCACCGCCTGGGGCCACGCGGCAACGACCTCCGCCAGCAGCCCCGCGTCCGGGACGCCCGCAGCCCCGAGCGAGCGGCGCACCTCGCCCCCGATCGGCTCCATCACACGGCCTCCACCGCTCCGGGCGTGACGACGAGCAGCTGCGCGGGAGCCAGCGGCATCGCCTCTGCCCCGGTGGCGGTGATAACAGTCTGCCCGGTGCGCCCCAACCGCTCGCTCAGCACCCGCCGGCGGGGCTCGTCGAGCTCGGAGAGAGCGTCGTCGAGCAGGACGAGCGGTGGGGCGTGGCCCCGCGCGGTGAGCAGCTCCGCCTCCGCGAGGAGCAGCGAGAGCACCGCGAGCCGTTGCTCGCCCTGCGAGCCGAGCGTGCGCAGGTCGCGGCCGTCGGCGCGGATCGACACCTCGTGCAGGTGCGGGCCGAGGCCGGTCACGCCGCGGTCGACGTCGCGGTCGAGCCGCGCGTCGAGCTCCGCCGCGGTCGGGGCGACCCCGTCGTAGCCGAGGGCCAGCTCGCCCAGCCCGAGCTCGCCGGCGCGCTCCCTGACCGCCGGGGCGAGGAGCGCGGCGGTGTCGCGGCGGGCGGCCACAAGGGCCGCCCCGAGAGCCGCAACCCGCTCCGTCCACGGCGCGAGCGGCGCGAGGTCGGAGAGCCCGTGCGCGACTCGGCGGAGGGCTGCGTTGCGCTGCCCGAGCGCGGCGCCGTACTCGACGGGCAGCGCCGCGCGGGCGGGCAGCAGCCGGCCGAGGGAGCGGTCGAGGTACGCCCGGCGCACCGCCGGGCCGCCCTTGACGACCGCGAGGCGGTCGGGGGTGAAGACGAGCGTGGCGAGCTCGGAGCGGAGGTGCTCGGCCGAGCGGATCGCAGCCCCGTTCAGGCGCGCGCGCTTGGGCTCGTGGAGCCCCAGCGTGACCTCGACCATGGTCGGAGTGTCGCGGCGGCGGCCGTCGAGCACCACGCGTGACCGCTCGGCTCCTTGCCGAACGAGGTGCGCGTCGTGTCGCGTCCTCGGGCTGAAGCCCTGTGTGCCCAGGTGGAGGGCCTCGAGGAAGTTCGTCTTGCCGGCGCCGTTTCGCCCGGTGACGAGCACCAGGCCCGGCTCCAGCCCGAGCTCGAGCCCGGCATACGACCGGAAGTCCCTGAGCGTGACTCCGTCGACGATCAGCCGGCGAGGCGGATCGGCATGATCAGGTACCAGAACGCGTCGCCCTCGGCGCTGAGCAGGCCGGGTCGCAGCGGGTTGATCAGCTTCACCTGCACCGTGTCGGTCTGGATCGACTCGAGGCCCTCGCGCAGGAAGTCCGCGTTGAACCCGATCTCGAGCGGGTCGGCCGTGTACGCGGCCGGCAGCGACTCGGAGGTCTCGCCCACGTCCTGGCTCTGCGCCGCGACCGTGAGCGCGCCGTCGCCGAAGCGGAGGCGGAGCGGCGCGTTCCGCTGCGCCATCACCGCCGCGCGGCGGACGACGTCGAGGAGCTCCGCGCGCGGCAGCTCCAGCTCGATCTCGAAGGTCTCCGGCAAGAGCTGGCGCACGTTCGGGAACTGCCCGTCGATGCGTCGCGTGGTCAGCCACAGGTCGCCCACCCCGAAGATCACGTGGTTGTCGTTCACGCCCAGCTTCACCGTCTCGGCCCCCGCTGCCAGGCGCGCGAGCTCGCCGAGCGCCCTGGCGGGGATGATCGCCTCGAGCTCGGGGCCGGGTGTCGCGAGCTTCGTCTCCTTCATCGCCAGCCGGTACGAGTCGGTGGCCGCCATCGTCAGCGTCTCCCCCTCGAAGCGGACGAGGATCCCGGTCAACACCGGGCGCGACTCGTCGCGGGAAGCGGCGCGCGACACCCGCTCGACGGTGTCCAGCAGTGCCGGCGCTGCCACCTCCTGCAACGGCACCTCGACATCCGGCAGGCGCGGGAAGTCCTCTGCGGCGTAGACGTTCAGGCGTGACGAGTACGCGCCACAGACGAGCGTGGCGGCCCCGTCCTCGGGGCGGTAGGAGAGCTGGACCTCCTCCGCGGGGAGCAGCCGCGCCAGGTCGACGAGCAGTCGCCCCGGCACGACCAGCGAGCCCTCCCCCTCCAGCTGCGCCTCGATCGTCGTTCGCAGCGAGAGCTCCATATCGGTGGCGGCGAGCTTGAGCCTGCCCTCCCGGGCGTCGAGCAGGATCCCCGAGAGAACCTGCACCGCCCCGCGTGTGGAGACCGCACGCGCGACCACGCCGAGGCCGGCGACGAGGGCGTCCCGGGAGCAACGCAGGGAGACGCCGTGTGCGAGAGCGGTGTTCGCTTCCATGACTTTCTTACCCTAAGAATCTCTCATAGACGTAGTAGGGAGTGTGGATGATGGGGATGATGTTCTCGATCCCGCTTCTACGCTGGCATTTCGCGTGTCGGCAAGTGACGCTCATCGGTCAACGGGTCCCACACCGCCCACCGCCGAGCTGACCGAGCAGCACCTCATCGGGCTTGCTTGATGCGAGCTGTGAGGTCCTGGACGAGGTTGTACACAGATCTGTCCTCACTGATCAAGCGTGTGATCTTGGACGTGGCGTGGATCACGGTCGTGTGATCGCGCCCTCCGAACTCCTTGCCGATCTTGGGCAGCGACGCGTCGGTCAGCTCGCGCGAGAGATACATCGCCACCTGCCGCGGGTACGCGACCGCCTGTGATCGGCGCGGGCTGACCAGCTCCACGACGCTGAGCCCGAAGCGCTCCGAGACGGCCTCCTGGATCCAGGCGATGGTCACCTCGGGCGCATCGCCGCCGCCGGGGAACACGTCGCGCAGGACCTGCTCGGCGAGGTCGACGGTGAGCGCGAGCCCGGTGAGGGAGGAGAAGGCGACGACCCGCGTGAGCGCGCCCTCCAGCTCGCGGATGTTGGTCGAGACCCGACCTGCGATGAACGTGAGCACCTCGGTATCGGTGATCGCGATCTCGTCCGTGGTCACCTTCTTGCGCAGGATCGCGATGCGCGTCTCCAGGTCGGGGGGCTGGATGTCGGTGATCAGGCCCCACTCGAACCGTGAGCGCAGACGGTCCTCGAGCGTGGCGATCTCCTTCGGCGGCCGATCGGAGGAGATCACGATCTGCCGACCGGCCTCGTACAGCGAGTTGAACGTGTGGAAGAACTCCTCCTGGATCCGCTCCTTGCTCTCGAAGAACTGGATGTCGTCGACGAGCAGGACGTCGTACGTGCGGTAGCGCTGCTTGAAGCCCTCGATGCGCTTGTCGCGGAGCGAGTTGATGAAGTCGTTCATGAACGTCTCGCTCGTGACGTAGCGGGTGGTCAGCCGCCGCGTGTGCTCGCTCACGTACGCGCCGATCGCCTGCAGCAGATGTGTCTTGCCGAGCCCGGTGCCCCCGTAGATGAAGAGGGGGTTGTAGGCCTGCGCCGGGGCCTCGGCCACGGCCAGCGCGGCGGCGTGCGCGAAGCGGTTGGACGAGCCGATCACGAAGTTGTCGAAGGTGTACTTGGGGTTCGAGCCGGGCTGCGGCTCGACCGGCGGCTGCACGCGGTCCTGCCCGCCGTCGCCGGGCGTCGCCGGCGCGGGTGGCCCCGGCTCGCGATCGGAGACGACGACCCGCACGCGGACGTCGCGGCCGATCGCGTCGCTCACGGCGGCTTTCATGAACCCGAGGAAGTGCCCCTCCACCCACTCGCGCGTGAAGTCGTTGGGGACGAGGACGTCGAAGGTGTCCCGGTCGAGCTCGCCGGCGCCGGCCTCCGAGAACCAGGTCGCGTAGGTCGTCTCGTTGAGCGTCTCCCGCAAGCGGCGGGAGAGCTCGTGCCAGAGGGTCTCTGCAGTGGGCTCGACGGCGCGCTCCACGCGGGTGCACGGCTCCTTCCGGGGGTCGGGAGGG
>JAOUEK010000529.1 GCA_029858755.1 Thermoleophilia bacterium | reverse complement strand
GCGCCCCGTTGACGAACGTCCCGTTCGTCGAGCCTGCGTCCTCCACCCAGAGCCCCTCGGCGTCGGCGTCGACCAGCGCGTGGCGGGACGAGACGAAGTCGTCGCCGTCGAGGCGCACGGCGTTCTCCGCGCCCCTGCCGATCCGCGTCGGCCCGTCGATCTCGATCGTCGTCCCCGTGGGCAGCACGGGGCTCGCGCGGACGCGGAGCCGCGCGCTCGCCGGTGCGAGGGCCGCCCGGAGCCGTGCCGCCTCCGCGGCCGGCACCACGATGCTCTCCTGGGGCGCCGTGCGCAGGTCGCGGGTGGCGCTGCGCACCACGACCCAGATGAAGAGGTAGAGGAGGACGAGGAACCCGATCTTCAGTCCGAGCAGCGTCTCGTCCGTCGTCACCGCAGTGGTCACGTCGCAACGCGGTCGAAGACCACCTCGGTGGCGCCGAGCGTGATCCGGTCGCCCGCGGTGAGCTCTGCCCGCGTCACGCGCCGTCCGTTGAGCTCGGTGCCGTTCGTCGAGCCGAGGTCGACGACGAGCCACGTGGCTGCGCCGTCCTGGACGACCTCGCAGTGGCGGCGCGAGACGTTCGCGTCCCGCACCCGGACGTCGCACTCCCGGGAGCGGCCGAGGACGACCCGGCTCGTCTCGACCGGGTGCGCACGGCCGTCGACCGTCAACGTCACCCGCTCGCGGACGACCGGTGCCGTGACGTCGGCGGCGTCGGGCTCCGCCGGCGCGGGGCGGTAGACGGCCGTTGCGGCGGGAACCGCCGGCGCCACCGGCGGCGCCACCGCCGGCACGACCGGCTCGGCCGCCGCCGGCGCCGGGGGGGCCGGTGTGGCGGCCGGTGCCACGGGCTCGGGCATCCCGGGCAGTGCGGCGCCGGCCGGCTCGGGCTCGACGACGCGTGTCGCGATCCCGAACTCCCCGATCGCGAGGTCGGCGTCCGTGGTCACGGTCACCTTGGGCGCCGTCAGCAGGGAGTAGCCCTCCCGACGCGCGTGCTCGACCAGGTACTCCTGCAACTCCCCGACGAGCGACGCCTCGTAGGAGGAGAACTGCTCGCGATCACCGGGAGAGAGGTAGACGGTGTACTCGTTCGGGACGTACACGCGGGAGACGGAGACAGAGCGGTGCTCGTCCATCTCCTTGGCGAGCTTGCGGGCCAGCTCGACCGGCTGGACGTGCGTACGGAAGGCACGCCCGAACACGCCTTCGAAGAGGCCTTCGATCTTGCTCTCGATAGTGCGCAGGACGCTCATGACCGGGGGAAGAGCCTCCGAGGCGCGAGTCTAGCTGTCGCCCCTCCGGGCGAGGGCGAGCAGCGGGCCTGCCGCCAGGATCAGGCACAGGGCCCACGTGCCCGCGACCACGCCGAGCCACGGGGCGCCGGGTGCGAGGAGCAGGACGAGCCCGAGCTGCAGCGCACCGAGGCCGGCGACGCCCCAGAGCCCGAAGCCGCGGGCGCGCGGCAGGATCGCCGCGACGAGCGCGAGCACGAGCGCCGTCGTGACGAGCGCCTGATTGGCGCGAAGGACGTCGGCTACGGCTCCCAGCACGTCGGCTGGGCGCTCAGCGCCGGCGACGTCGAGGTCGCCCACGACGGCTCCTGTCAACGGCAGCGGGGCGCCGCGGACGCCGGCCACGAGCGCGGCGGCCATCACCGCCGCGGCGGCATGGGCGGCGCGCAGCGCCGCTCCGCGCGCCGGCTGCACGACGAGCGGCACGAGTGCGAGCAGGCCGGTCGAGCCGAGCAGCGCCCCGGCCGCGAACACCGCGCCGGCGTGTGGGCGGCGCCACGAGAGCACCAGCCAGCCGGCGGCGGCTGCCGCCCAGAGGATCGCGGCCCCGCGCGCCTCGTTCCCGAGCGGGAGCACGGGCATGAACAGCGCGAGCGCGAGGCCGAGTCGCGGCCACCGCAGCGCGAGCGCTCCCGCCGCCAGGGCCAACACGAGCCCGAGGCGTGGTGGCCAGAAGGGCATCAGCAACGCGCCCACCGCGGCGACGAGCGCGACGAGCGCGGCCGAGGTGATGCGCACGCCGGGCGCGGTCAGAGTGACGATCCGCGGCTTCTGGGACGCCCGCGCGGCAGGCTTCGCGGCGTTGCGGGCACCGTTTCCCGGCTTGCGGCG
>JAOUEK010000528.1 GCA_029858755.1 Thermoleophilia bacterium | reverse complement strand
GCGGCGGCGACCCGCCGAGCGCGACCCTGGCCGCGACCGGTGCGGCCACGAGTGGCGCGGCCGCGGCGAGCAGGCGCCGCCGAGAGAATTTAGCCATGCCTAAATCCTATCGGCGATGTTTAGCCGCGTCTAAACCCCGCAGGCGGAGGGCGCGCGACGGAGCACACGGAGCACGCCGCGGCAGAGCCCATGCGCCACCCGCTGCCGCACGGCGGGCCCGCCCAGCGCGCGGTCCTCAGTGGGGTTCGTCATGAACCCCATCTCGACCAGGATCGCAGGCACGTCCGCCCAGTTGAAGCCGGTGATGTCCGAGCGCTCGGTGATCCCGCGGTCGGGGAAGCGGCTGGCGCGCACGAGCTCGGCCTGAACGAGCCTGGCCGCCCGGCGGCTCGCCGAGTAGACGTCGTCCGTCCAGCCGCGACGCAGCGCCGGCGCCAGCGTGTGGGAGCCGCGCACGCTCTGTTCGGTGTGACCGTCCGCGTGCACGCGCAGGAAGAGCGAGGCGCCCGCCCGGTTGGCGATCCGCGCGCGGGCGACGTTCCCCATCGACACGCGCGCCGTCCTCGTCCGCGTCATCACCACCTGCACGCCCGCGTCGCGAAGCAGCCGCCGAAGCCGCAGCGAGACGTCGAGCACGAGGTCGGCCTCGCGGATCCCGGTGACGACACCCCGCGTGCCGCCGCCGTCCTTGACCTTCCGCACCGAGGAGCCGGGGCCGATCGGCTCCGTCGCCGGGTTGGCCCGGAGGTCGTGCCCGGGGTCGACGACCACCGTCGGCGCAGGCGACGACGCCGCGGTCGCGGCGGCCGCAGCGGCGAGCGCGCCGACCGCGAGCGCCGCGCCGAAGTGCCGCGCCGGGCTCACAGCGGCGGGCCGTGTCGCCGGCGGAGCATCACGAGCGTGAGCATCGCGCCGGGCACGAAGCAGATCGCGGCGGCTGCCATCAGCACCTTCGCCCCGGTCGAGTCGAGGTCGACGGCGAGCGCGCCGATCATGCAGCCCGCCCCGGCGACGCACAGCGCGAGGCCGAGCAGCTCGAGCGCCCGCACCACCGCGCTGCCCTAGGCGACGAGCCGGTACACCTGGAACACCTCCGCGTACTCGCGGTTCACGTTCGTGCCGTGGACGCGAGCGAGGTTCCAGATGTAGTCGGCGTTCGCGTAGCGGCGGTGCTGCTGGGAGGCGTAGCACTGCACAGCGGCGACCTTGCGCTCCACGTGGCGCTGCTCGAGCCCGATGTACGCCCCGTAGGCGAAGTCGAAGTTGTTCCACGGGATCTCGTAGCCGAGGATCGTCGTCCGCTTGAACGCGCGCAGCCCCTCCTGCGCGACCGTCTGGTGATCCTGGTGCACGTCGTGGTGCGACGGCTGGAAGACGACGTCCGGCCGGTACTCCTCCCAGAGGGCGACGAGCAGCTCGAGGATCTCCTGCCGGTGCTCGGGGAACGTGCGCACGTCGAAGTCGTGGACGGTGAGCTGCTCGTCGGGGATGCCGAGCGCCGCGGTCGCGTCCCGCACCTCCTTCGCGAGCGTGTCGGGCGGGAACCCCTCGGGCAGCGAGCGCGTGGCGATCGAGAAGGCGACGTAGCGCACCTCGCAGCCCGCCTCGACCAGGCGCGCCGTCGTGCCGCCGCATCCGAACTCGCCGTCGTCCGTGTGCGGGGCGAGCACGAGCGCCCGCTGACAGGCCTCGATCACGGCGCGAGCATAGAGAAACAGCCCGGTCGGGCGGACGGGAGGAGGGCGGACCAGGCGTCGGGCTTCAGCCCGACGCGAGGTCCGCGGGCCGAGTGTCGTCGAGCGTGACGGGATCCGGGGGGCGCCCGTCGTCGGACCCGACGGGCTCGGCCTGCGGCTCGAGCGGCGGCTTCTTGGGCACGCGCGCGACGAGGCCGACCAGGCCGAGCAGCGCCCATGTCGTCGGGTCTTCGAAGAACGCGTTGTACGCGAGGCTGTGCACGAAGATCGCCGCGAGCGACACGCCGACCGCGAGCGAAACCCGCGAGGTGAAGCCGCGCCCCAGGCGAAACAGCGTCGCCCACGCCGCGGTGGCGACGAGCCAAGCGAAGAGCGCGAGCCCGATCACCCCCTCCTCGGCGGCCACCGTCACCGGCGTGGTGTGGGACGCCGTCCG
>JAOUEK010000527.1 GCA_029858755.1 Thermoleophilia bacterium | reverse complement strand
GTGCGGCTGTAGCCGTCGAACGCCACGGACCCGAGCATCACGGCGAGGAACGCGACCGACCCGGGGGCCCGCTCCACGCCCGCGAGGCCCGTGAGCGGCCAGCGAACGCGCACGCGGCCGTCGAGCGCGTGCAGCGGCGCGATGCGGGCGAAGTAGGCGAAGAGCACGGCGAACGCCTCTCCGCGCGCCGCCCACGTCTCCCGGCCGAATGCCGCCATCCCGAACAGGGTCACGTACGTGTAGAGCGCGATCGCGAAGGCGAGCGCCCGCGGAGAGGCTGGGTCGACATACGCGAGCTCGAGCGCGGCGAAGGCGAAGAGGGCGACCGTTGCAGGCCAGCGACCGAGCGCTTCCGGGTACGCGGCCAGCGGGCGAGGCGCGCCCCCCGTGCGCTGCCGCGCCCAGACGAACGCGTCGGCGAGTGCCCGCCATGGCGAGAGCGCGCGCCACACGTCCCCGAGGAGCGCGCTCAGGAACGGCACGCCCAGCCAGAAGACGACGTACACCCAGGTCGGCGCCAGGTTCCGGAACGGGTCGCTGTCACCGAAGGCCGCGGCCGCCCAGACGAGGGCGAAGAGGAC
The DNA here is from genome assembly GCA_029858755.1 of Thermoleophilia bacterium. Lineage (GTDB taxonomy): Bacteria > Actinomycetota > Thermoleophilia > Gaiellales > Gaiellaceae > Gaiella. The sequence continues at coordinate 1,553 of JAOUEK010000527.1, read as the reverse complement.
GACCGACACGGCTTGCACGAGGATGCGGAGCGGTCCCAGCACGAGTCGCGAGGCCGCCGGGGGTAGCGAACGGCCGGTCGCACGGCGTTCGAGCAGGGACTCCTTCCAGAGAGCGCCCAGCAGCACGAACGACGCGACGAGGACGACCGCCGCTCCCCAGTAGAAGAGCCACTGGGGGACGGGCAGGTCCTGGACGCCGCCGATGCCGTGCGCGACGACGCTCACGGCTCGACGGTGATCTCGGCGAGCTGTTGGCCGCGATGCTCGAGCTCCACCTCGAACCGCCCGGGGATCGTCGCGGCGAAGCGGATACGCGCCTCGCCACCGGCTGCGACGTCCCGCGAGACGTCGTAGCCGTGCAGATGCACCTCGTCCGCCACGTCCGAGCGGACGACGAGGATCACGGTATCGCCCTTGGCGACGGTGGGACGGCGGATGCCCCCGACCACCTTCCCCCCGGAGACGACGACCAAGACGGTCGTCGGCGCCGGCGGCGTGGTGCCGGCTTTCGCGGGCGCCGTCTCGGTCTCCGCAGACGTGGTGTCACGCGGGGCCTCGGTGGCCGGCGGTGCCTCGACCGTGGGCGCCACCTCGGTCGTCGGCGCTGCCTCGGTCGTCGGCGTCGCCTCGGTCGTCGGCGTCGTGACCGTCTCGCCGCCGCCGCAGCCGATGAGCGCCACGGGCGCGCACAGCGACAGCGCTACCGAGGCGATTGCCGCAGCCGGACGGCGGCGCACGTTCTTCGACACGGGTTGCTCCTTCATCTCGTCGGGGCCGCTCCCCGAGTGGGACGGGCGATCAGGGCCGACGGAGCGCCGGCGGAGCGCGTTCCAGCGTGGCGACGGCGAGCCGGCGGGCCCGAGGCGATGTCGCTCGTGGCCCGAGCACGAGGAGCGTCTCGGAGCCCGGCGACGGCCGCCGGGCGACGACGGCCGACCGCAGGACGACGACGAGACGACGGACGATCGAGACGGCGGCAACTGCCACGGGCAGCTGGAGCGCCATGCCGAGGGCGAACGTCCGGTCGGTGAGCAGGAACGGAAGCTCTCCGGCGTTCGCCAGCCGCTCCAGGTGCTCCTGCGCCGTGAACACGACGGGGCCGAGGGCGGCGAACGGCCAGAGCTCGATGCGTGGCGCGCGCTGCTGGGCGGCCAGCCCCACGAGCGCGGCGAGCGACGCCAGCGCGAGCACCACAGGGGCGTGCGAGAGGTAGCCGTGCGCTCCGTCCTCGGCACGTCCGGTGAGGGCGTAGGCGACGGCGTGCCCGACGAGCACGCTCGTCCCGACGAGAGGGAGGATCAGCACCCAGGCGAGCAGGCGTCGCGCCATCGGTCCATGGTGCCACGTCGATCGCCGCTGCGCGGATCGGGTGGTCAGCCCGCGAGCTTGGCGCGGACGAGCTCGTTCACGACCCGGGGATCGGCTTGGCCCTTCGTCTCCTTCATCACCTGCCCGACGAAGAAGCCGAGCAGGCCCTCCTTGCCCCCGCGGTAGGCGTCGGCCTGACTCGGGTTGGCGGCGATCACGGCGTCGACGAGTGGCTCGAGGGCGGT
>JAOUEK010000526.1 GCA_029858755.1 Thermoleophilia bacterium | reverse complement strand
TTTGGGCGATTCGTGCGACGAGACCCTCAGGCTCCTGCCCCGCGATCCGCCATGATCCAGCGCGTGGAAACGAGGACGGGCATCTTTCGACAGTGATCACGCGATCCTCGAGTCTCGCGTGAGAGGGGCCCCAGCGGGCCCCTCTCACGCGCCACACGTGAGAGGTCTACCTCACCGGCCTCGCACTCGGCGCGAGCCCGGACGCGCGGCTCTCCGACGTCGCAAGCGCGGCGGCGAGCGGCGACGCCGACTAGCCGACCGGCTCGCCAAGCGCATGCCGTGGCGACGTCTGCCCCGACAGAACGGAGGCTGGCGTCAAGACGCAGTCGGCTTCGGCGGGCCCCGCGCCACGCCGGGGTCGGCCGCTCAGCGGATCCGGCCGCGCGCGGCCACGGGCCACACGCCGACGACCTGGCCCCCGCGGAGCACGACGACCTCGTCGTGGAGGTTCGCGCAGCCGCAGGCGTGGTTCGGGACGACCGTGACGACCTCGCCCACCTCGGGGCGCCGCTCGCACGCCGAGAGGTCGACCCAGCCGTGCTCCTCCGAGAGCGCGTGGATGCGCGCGTCCGGATACTCGACGATCAGCCCCCTGCCGTCCGGGTCGCCCTCGGCGGGGTCGTTGCTGAGCGTCTTCGACCCGGCGTCGAGGATCGCACGGCCGACCGTCGGCCGGCTCACGACGGTCGCGTGCACGCGGAGCGCGCAGTCCTCGAGCGCCACGGTGCCGTTGGCGATGCACGAGCGGTCGCCGTAGACGTACGTGCCCGCCCGCACCTCCGTCAGCTCGGGCGCCCGGTGGCTCGAGAAGAAACCAGGCGTCCCACCGCCGCTCACGGTCCGCACCTCGAGGCCCCGAGCACTGATCTCGTCGATCGCGGCCCGGAGCCATGGCCCGGTCGCGGTCAGCGTGGGATAGGTCATCAGCCCTTCGAAGCGGAGGCCGGGGAGGCCCGCGACGAGCTCTGCGAGATCGGCGGCGTCACCCGGGGCCTGCACCCCGGTGCGACCGAAGCCCGTGTCGCACTCGACGAGGAACGCGACCTCGAGGCCGGCCCGAGCGAGCCCGGCGGAGAGCCCCCGGGCGACCGTCTCCGAGTCGCCGACGACCGACATCGTCACCTCGCGTGCCAGGGCCACGAGTCGCTCGACCTTCGCGTCGCCGACGAGCGGAAAGCTCAGGAGGATGTCCGTCAGCCCCGCCGCGGCCATCACCTCGGCCTCCCCGAGCTTCTGGCAGGTGATGCCGACGGCACCCGCGCGCATCTGCAGGTGGGCGAGCTCGGGAAGCTTGTGCGTCTTGACGTGCGGCCGCAGCGCGAGGCCGTGCTCGTCGCAGTAGGCCTGCATGCGCGCCACGTTCCGCTCGACCGCGTCGAGGTCGACCGTCGCCACCGGCGTGTCGCGCAGGACGGCGTCGCGCGCGGCCGACCGCGGGGGTGGGCTCGCCTGCTGTGGTGGGCTCATCAGAAGTCCCCGATGCTCCCGTCGGGCCACGTCCGGCGGGGGAGCGGCGCGTCGCGCGAGGGACGGCGGCGCGCCTCCTCCTCGTCCAGCTCGAGCCCCAGGCCCGCCCCCGTGGGCGCCTCGACGTACCCCTGTCGCGCGCGCGGGGCATTCGGGAACAGCTCGTACAGGGGCTCCAGCTCCATCCACTCCTGGATACCAAAGTTGGGAACGGAGACGTCGACGTGTAGGCACGCGGCCGCGTTCACCGGCGAGCTCGCGTGGTGCAGCGCCGAGCGCTGACCGTGCGCCTCGCCCATCGCGAGGATCTTTCGCGCCTCCGTGATCCCGCCGGCGTGCGCCAGGTCGATGCGGAGGTAGTCGACGAGCTCCCCCTCGATCAGGGGCTGGAACTCCCACTTGTGGGCGAGCTGCTCGCCCGTCGCGATCGGCAGGTTGACCTTCTCGCGTACGTGGCGGAGCGAGCCCGGGTTGAGCGGGCGGATCGGGTCCTCGTAGAAGTAGAGGCGGTACGGCTCGAGCGCGTGGCCGAGGTACGCCGCCTCGGCCGGGCTGTACATCGTGTGGGCGTCGAGCAGCAGGTCGACGTCGTCGCCGAGCGCGTCGCGCAGTGCCTCGGTCGCCGCGATCGTCGCGACGATCGACGCCTGCGGATCCCAGCGCGAGAGC
>JAOUEK010000052.1 GCA_029858755.1 Thermoleophilia bacterium | reverse complement strand
GATCCCCTCCTGCATGCGCGCGCCGCCCGAGGCGGAGACGGAGACGAGCGGGAGCCCGTCGTCGACCGCGGCCTCGCACGCCCGAACGAACTTCTCGCCGACGACGCTGCCCATCGAGCCGCCCATGAACGAGAAATCCATCACCGCGAGCCGGCAAGCGTGCCCCTCGATCTCGGCAATGCCCGCGACGAGGGCGTCTCCGAGGCCCGTGGCCACCTCGGCCTCGGCGAGCCGCTCGACGTACGGCTTGAGGTCGAAGAAGGAGAGCGGGTCCGCCGACCGCAGGTCGGCGTCCGACTCCTCGAAGGTGCCCGGGTCGGCGAGCTGCAGGATCCGCTCGCGGCTTCGCACGGGGAAGTGATGGTCGCACTGCTGGCACACGTACAGGTGCAGTCGCAGCTCCTCGTCGCGGTAGTGCGAGCCGCAGCCGGGACAGGTGTTCGGGTGCGCCTTGCCCGACGTGTCGCCCGGCTCCGACCGCTTGTGCTCGATCGAGACGTCGATGCGGTCGGCGGCGGCCATCTGGGCCATCTTAGAACTCACCACGTCGTTCGACCGGCGCGTGGGCGGAACGGTTACAGCCCGACGGCGGTGGTGATCCTCGTGAGAGCGGCCGGATCGGCGTCCGGGCGCAGCCCGGTCAGGCCCATCCCTGCCAGCGGCGTGCCGCACGCAGCCAACCGCTGCAGGAGCGCCACCGCCTCGTCGACGCTCGGCCCACCCGGCTCCGGCATGAAGCACGAGATCTCCCCCGGCGCGAGCACGTCGGCGTCGAGCGCCACATACACGCCGTCCGCGGTGGTCAGCGCCCGCTCCACGTCGTCGTCGATCCCCGCTGCGGCGATGAACTCGGCCTCGGGTGGATCGAGGTTGCGCGCGCCGACGAGCGCGACGCGCGACACGTCCACCATGCCCTCGTCGAGCGCGACCCGCAGCGGCATCCCCCACGCGTTGCCGGAGGGCGACGTCGCGGCCGTGTTGAGGTCGCCGTGGGCGTCGAGCCAGATCACGGCCAGGCGCCCACCCCGCGCGGCGAGCCCCTTGATCGCTCCGGTGTGCGCGCAGCAGCAGCAGCCGAGCACGAGCGGGCGCTGCGGCAGCCCACGCGCGATCGCAGCGGTCTGCTCCTCCAGCGAGTCGCAGACCACGATCGACGCTTCCGGGAAGGACAGCGGGAGGGCGGCAGCCTCGGCCATCGCCTCCCCGCCGGAGCCCCACGCGCGCGGGACTCGCACCAAGCCGGCGGAGGCGACGGCGCCGCAGCGATGGCACTCGTAGCCCGAGCCCACGGCGACCGCAGTCATTGTCCGGCACGCGTGGCAACGCGCCCGCAGTGCGCTCACGGCGCCGCCGCTCGAGCGTCCGGCGCTCGTCCGGTGGCCACCTCGGCACGAAGCTCCTTCTCCCAGACGACGGCCCGCCAGAGGACGGTCATCCCGACCCGCTCGTAGAGGCGCGTCGCACCGGTCGGGCTCTGCGCATCGACGCCGAGCGCGACCCGGCGCTCGCCCCGGAGCCACAACTCGCGGAACGCCGAGCGCAGCAGCGCCTCGCCGACGCCCCGGCCGCGCCATGGACGCCGCACCCCGATCGTGTCCACGAACCCCCAGTCGCCACTCGTCTTCCACGAGACGAGCGCGGCCCCGGCGACCTCGTCGCGGGATCGGGCCACGAGCCACAGGGTCGGGTCGAAGCCGCTGCGGCCGAGCCGCTCCCGCTCCCAGTCCTCCCACGGCACGTGCCTGTGCTCCCAGTGGTCGGTGAACGCCTCCTGGATCGCCGCGTGGACGGCGCGGGCGTCGCGCTCGTGCGCGTACGGCTCGATCGCGACCCCATCCGGAGCGCGTGGGGAAGCCGGCTCTCGGTCGAGGTCGGCGACCATCCGCCAGAAGTGACGCACCGCCGCGTAGCCGTGGCTCTCGTACAGCGCGTCCGCTGCGTCGCCGTCCGGGGCGAGCAGGGTGGCGTTGCGCAGCACGATCCGCTCGGACGGGGATGCGCCGGCCGCAGCCTCGCGCGCCCGCTCCTCGGTCACGGTCAGGATCGCTCCGCCCACCCCGCGCCCGCGAGCGTCCGGGTGGACGTACCCGTCGGCGAGCAACGTGCCGCCGCCGCGGTCGCGGAACGTCGTATAGCCGGCGATCGCGTCGCCGAGCTCGATCACCCAGGCGTCGCGATCGAGGTCGACGTCGCGCCATTCGTCGCGGAGCTCCGCCGCGGTCCAGTCGGTCTCACCGAACATCGAGCGGTCGTAGGCCTGAACGAGCGCCAGCACGTCGGAGAAGTCCCCCTCGACCGGACGTCTCACCTCCATCCCGCAGAGCGTATTCCCCGCGCGACCCGCGGGCTCCACACGCTCACGGCACGACCCGCTCGCCGCGGTCGCGTCACCCCGGCCGGGCACGTCCATCAGGGACGACACGGGTGTCGCACACCGAAGCCGGTCGGAGGCGGGCCGCGCCGAGCTCGTGTCTATCGTCCCGCGGCGGGTGGCGGCTCCGATTGGAGCGCTCGAGCGTCACCGAGGCGGGCGCCCCGGGGGAGCGGGTCAGCTGCCCGACGGTCGCCCGCGGCGACAGAGGCGTCGGCTCGGGTCACGTCGCGGTCGGCGAGGCGATCGCCGTGCGGCGGAGCCAGCCGGCTCCGTTCGGGGATCTGCGCCACGGCAGCCGGGATCCGCTGGGTACGTCAGCGCCAGCGCTCGAACAGCACGCAGGCGTTGTGGCCGCCGAACCCGAACGAGTTGGAGAGGCCGATCTCCACTTGCTGCTCGCGGGCGGTGTTGGGGACGTAGTCGAGGTCGCACGAGGGATCGGGCACCTCGTAGTTGATCGTGGGCGGCAGCACCCCCCGCTCCAGGGCGAGGATCGTGAAGATCGCCTCGACGGCGCCGGCGGCGCCCAGGCAGTGCCCCGTGGCGCCCTTCGTACCGGAGATCGGGGTCCGGTAGGCGTGCTCCTCGCCGAGCGCCAGCTTCAGCACGCGCGTCTCGGCGCTGTCGCCCACCGGTGTCGACGTGGCGTGCGCGTTGACGTACCCGATGTCGTCGGCCGTGATCCCGGCGTCCGCGATCGCCATGCGGATCGCCCGCGCGGGGTTCTCGCCCGTCGGGTCGGGGTCCGAGACGTGGGCGGCGTCGGAGGACACGCCGTAGCCGAGCAGCTCGGCGTAGATCCGCGCGCCACGGGCCTGCGCGCGCTCGAGCTCCTCGAGCACGAGCACCGCTGCCGCCTCGCCCATCACGAACCCGTCGCGCTCGAGGTCGAATGGCCGCGACGCACGTGCCGGGTCGTCGTTGCGGCGGGAGATCGCGCGCATCGCGTTGAAGCCCGCGATGCCCACGCGAGTGACCGGCGACTCGGTGCCGCCGCAGAGCATCACGTCGGCGCGCCCCAGGCGGATCGCGTCCAGGCCGTCGCCGATCGCCATGTTGGAGGCGGCACAGGCCGTGCACTCCGCCAGCAGGGGCCCGCGCGTGCCGAGCTCCATGGACACCCAGCCGGCGGCGAGGTTGGGGATGATCTGGACGATCGCGAACGGGCTGGTCCGATCCGGCCCCCGGGCAAGAAGGTTGTCCATGCAGGCCTCGAAGGACTTGAGGCCGCCGATCCCCGTCGCCACCGCGGCACCGACGCGATCCGGCGCGGCGGCGATCTCGATGCCGCTGTCCGCCTCCGCCTGGCGCGCCGCGGCGAGCACGAGCTGGGTGTAGCGATCCATGCGTCGCGTGGCCTTGTGCTCCATCCACTGCAACGGGTCGAAGCCCTTCACCTCGCAGGCGAAGTGCACGCCGTAGCCCGTGGAGTCGAACTGCGTGATCTCGGCCGCGCCGGACTCGCCTGCGATCAGGCTCGACCACGTCGACTCGACGTCGTTGCCGAGCGGCGTGACCATCCCCAGGCCGGTGACGACGACGCGTCGTCTGCCGTTCGCTGCGCTCACGGGGCCAGGCTACATGCCGAGGCCGCCGTCCACGAGGACGACGGCTCCGGTCACGAACGCGGCAGCATCGGAGCAGAGGAAGCGCACGGCGCCCGCGACGTCCTCCGGCTCGCCGAGCCGCCCGAGGGGGGTCGCCTGGAGCATCGCGGTGGTCGCCTCCTCGGGCAGGACGTCCGTGAGCTGCGTCCGCACATAGCCGGGCGCGACCACGTTGGCGCGCACGTTGCGGCTCCCGAGCTCGCGGGCGAGGGACTTCGTGAAGCCGATGATCCCGGCCTTGGACGCGGCGTAGTTGGCCTGGCCCCAGTTGCCGTGCACGCCGACGATCGAGGAGACGTTGACGATCACCCCGGAGCGGCGTTTCATCATCGGGCGGGTCACCGCCCGGCACGTGTAGAAGACCGACGAGAGGTTGGTGTCGATCACCGTCCGCCAGTCGTCGTCGGACATGCGGGCGAGGAGCCCGTCGCGGGTGAGGCCGGCGTTGTTGACCAGGACGTCGACGTTCCCCGCCGCCTCCACCAGGGCCTTTGCGGACTCGGGGTCGGACACGTCCGCCTGCACCGCGCGGCCGCCGATCTCGGCCGCTACCGCCTCGGCCTCCTCTCGCCCGGAGCGGTACCCCACGACGACCTCGGCCCCCGCGCGGCCGAGCTCCATCGCGATCGCACGGCCGATGCCCCGCGACGCACCGGTGACGAGCGCGAGCTTGCCCTCGAGGCCCGCGAACCCGCTCACCGAGCGAGCGCTTCCCTGGCCTTCTCGAGGCTCGCCAGGTCGTTCACCGAGAACGTGCGCACCGAGCGGTCGATGCGCTTGACGAGGCCGGCGAGCACGTTCCCCGGACCGACCTCGACGAACGTCTCCACGCCATCGTGGACGAGTGCGGTCGCCGCCTGCGTGAAGCGAACGGGCGCCGTCAACTGGTCGACGAGCAGCGAGCCGAGCCGCTGTGCCGGCTCGACCTTGGCGGTCACGGTGGACATGAACGGCGCGATCGGGTCGGCGAAGCGTATGCGGTCGATCGCGGGCTTGAGCCGGTCGGCTGCGCGCGCGACCAGCGGGCTGTGGAACGCACCGGAGACCTTGAGCCGGATCGCTCGTCGGGCGCCGAGGCCTTCGGCCTCGGCGCAGCACTCCTCGACCGCGTCGTTCTCGCCCGAGATCACGATCTGGCCGGGGCAGTTGTAGTTCGCAGGCCAGACGCCGAGGATCTTGCGGCACAGCGTCTCCACCTGCTCGTCCTCCAGGCCGAGAATCGCGGCCATCGTCCCGGGGTGCCGGCGCGCCGCCTCCGCCATCGCCAGCCCGCGCTCGCGGACGAGGCCGATCGCCTCGGCGGTGCCGAGCGCGTCGACGGCCGCGAGCGCCGCGAACTCGCCCACCGAGTGCCCGACGACCACGTCGGGCTCGACGCCCGCCCGGCGCAGTGCGGCGAGGATGGCGAGGCTCGTGGCGACGAGGGCGGGTTGCTGCACGTCGGTGTCGACCAACTCGTCGAGCGGCGCCTCGAAGCACAGATGCTCGAGGTCGAGGCCCGACGCCTCGCTGCCGACCGCGAAGACCTGCCGCGCCTCGGGCACCGCCTCGGCGATCTCGCGCCCCATCCCCTCCGCCAGCGACCCCTGCCCGGGGAAGCAGAAGGCGACCTTGGTCATCCGTTCCTCCTCGTGATCCTCGTGTCTAGCGACCCGCCACCGCGGACGAGTCGACCCATTCAACCAGGGCGGAGCCCCAGGTGAGACCTGCACCCATCCCTGTCATCAGTACCAGCGATCCCTCGTGGATCCTGCCCTCCGCCCGAGCGTCCGCCAGAGCCAGCGGGATGGAGCCGGACGACGTGTTGCCGAAGCGATCGACGTTGACCACCGTGCGGCCGTCGGGGACGCCGAGCTTCCTGGCCGCGTGATCGATGATCCGCTTGTTCGCCTGGTGCGGCACGTAGACGTCGACGTCCTCGATCGTCTTGCCGCACTCCTCGAGCAGAGCGTGCCCGGACGACACGAGGACGCGCGTCGCGAACCTGAACACCTCGCGACCGTTCATCTTCAGCAGCGCGCCCGGGTCGTCGAAGCGTCGCGAGCCGCTGCCCGGGAACCACAGGTGCTCTCCGCCGCCGCCGTCGGCGCCCAGCTCGAAGCCGAGGAAGCCACCGCGCTCGACCGGCTCCATCACGACCGCGCCGGCGCCGTCGCCGAAGAGCACGAGCGTGGAGCGGTCGTCCCAGTCGAGGATCTTCGAGAGCACGTCGCCACCCACGACGAGCGCGCGCTGCGAGAGCCCGGACGCCAGCATCGCGTACGCCTGCGCGATCGCGTAGACGAATCCCGTGCAGCCGGCGAGCAGGTCGTAGGCGGCGACGCGGGGCATCCCCAGGGTGTCGGCCAGCAGCGCAGAGCTGGTCGGGAACATCATGTCCGGGGTCACGGTGGCGCAGATCAGGAGGTCGACCTCGGAGGCGGCGAGGCCGGCGTCCTCGAGTGCGGCGCGGGCGGCCGGGAGGGCGATGTCGGTGAGCGCCTCGTCGTCGGCGGCGATCCGCCGCTCGCGGATGCCCGTTCGCTCGACGATCCACTCGTCCGAGGTGTCGACGATCGTCGCCAGCTCGTGGTTCGTCAGCACGCGTTCGGGGACGTGGACGCCGAGCCCGGTGATCCCGATCCTGCGGCCGGACGCTGTGCCGATCATCGCTCTACCGCGAATGTCAGCGTGGCGCGAGCGGCGAGCGCGTCGCCGACGTGCGCCGTCGCCTTGCCCCGGCCGACTGGGCCGCGCACCTGGCCGATCTCACAGGTCAGCCGGAGCACGTCGCCCGGCTCCACGACGCGCTTGAAGCGGCAGTCGTCGATCCCGGCGAAGAAGGCGATGCGCCCACGGTTCTCCTCCTCCGCGAGCACTGCGACTGCGCCCGTCTGGGCCATCGCCTCGACGATCAGCACACCCGGCATCACCGGCCGGGTGGGGAAGTGGCCCGGGAACCACCAGTCGTCCGCGCGAACCTCCCGCGTCGCCACCACCCGCTCCCCCGCCTCGAGCTCGAGCACCTCGTCGATCAGGAGGAAGGGAACGCGGTGCGGCAGGATCTGCTCGATCACATCCCGGCCGAAGGGGGGTGCCGGGATCACGACGGCGGCCCCGGCTGCCCCAGCAGCTCCCGCAGCCCTGCTCGGCCGCGGTGCGCGTAGCACTTCGCCGTTCCCACGGGCAGGCCGGAGGCGTCGCTGATCTCCCGGAACGTGAACCCGAGCACGTCGGCGAGGACGACCACGCTCGCCTGCGATGCCGGCAGCGTGGCGAGGCCCGCCCGCAGATCGGCGCGGAGCTCCGAGAGCTCGGCGGCGCGGCCGGGAGACGGCTCCGGGGAGACGCGGGCGTCGTCCTCGAGCGGCTCCCAGCGTCGCGCGCGGCGCCGCTCGGCGAGGTCCCGGCAGGCGTTGACGGTGAGGCGGTGCAGCCAGGTGCTGAGCGCGGCATCGCCCCGGAACTGGCCGAGCTTCGTGCACAGCGACGCGAGCGCCTCCTGCGCGGCGTCGCGCGCGTCTTCCTCGTCCCGGAGCACGTGCCGGGCCGTGCGCTCGATGCGCGGCGCGTGCCGCTCGCACAGCGCTGCCAGGGCCCGGCGGTCTCCGTCTTTCGCGCGTGTCACCAGGATGGGATCGCTCAGTCGCTCGTAGGCCAGCTGCCGCCCGGGGCGGAGCTCTCGTTCGATTCGACGGCGCGGGCGGAGGGACGGTTGCACCGAGCGAGTCTACTCACCGGGTACGGCGGCTCAGCGAACGGCGAGGGGCGCGGAGACGTTCCCCACCGCATCGCGTGCGGTCGCCCTAAGCGTGCGCACGGTGCGCACCGCAGGGATCGCGACCGTTCCCGCCGTGGGCACGCGAAAGCGGCGGACGGCGCCGTTCACGACCGCGCGCACGGTCGCGGGCTCGCTCACCGACAGGCGGGCGGGAGCTCTCGACAGCAGCCGCACGCGCGGCGGCGTCGTGTCGCTCGTGAACGGCAGGGCGATCCGGGCCGTTCCCACGACGTCGGTGACGTCGATCACCGCCGTGTAGTCGCCGTCGCGCAGGCGGCCCCGGCGCTTCGAGCCGTCCCAGCGCACGACCTTCCGGCCGCTGCCGAGCTGGCCGCTGAACGGCGTCGCCACCCAACGGCCGTCGCGGAAGACACGGACGAGCACTGCCGCCTCGCGGGCGAGCGCGACCGTCACCGTGAGCCGATCGGCGCGACCGTCGCCGTTCGGCGAGAACACGGCCGGGGCGACGGTGGCGCGACCGAGCGTTCGCGTGATCACGATCGGCACGCGGGCCTCGGTCTCGGCGCCGTCCACCGACCGTGCGAGCAGGCGGATGGCGTAGCGGCCGTCGTCCAGCCCGACCCCGTCGAACGTCAGCGTGTGCTCGCCCGCCCGGCGCCAGCGCGCCTGCTCGAGCAGCGCCAGCTCCGCACCCGCCTCGTCGACGACGGACACCGTGACGGCCGCCGGCGTGGAGAGCGCATAGGTGACGGTGGTCGTGTCCGCCTGCCCGTCGCCGTTCGGCGTGATCGTCTCCGGGTCCGCCGAGGCGCCCTGGAACTCGAGCGGCACCGTTGCCCCCGACGCGCCGACGGTGCCCGTCGCCGGCAGCACCGCGCGGACGCCGGTGCCCGCACCGATCGTCCATCGGTACTCCCCGGCCGGGGCGGTCGAGGCGTCCCAGGTCCAGTCCACGTTCGCCGAGGAGCCGCTGCCCCGCGCGACTTCGCCGCCTCCCGGGCCCGTGATCACGACCGTCCACGGCAACGGCTGCGAGAGGCGCGCCTGGAAGCGGACGAGCCCTCCCGGCTCCTCGCTGACCACCG
>JAOUEK010000523.1 GCA_029858755.1 Thermoleophilia bacterium | reverse complement strand
GAGGGCCGGATCGCCGGCCGCCGCGCGCGGCGGGCGCTCGCCCCGTGGGCGCCCGGGGGTCGCAACCCGCGCCTCGGGGCACCACTCCTCCTCCCGAGCCTGCTCGCGGGGATGGAGCCGGGGCGCCATCTCGGACTGCCCGCCCACCTCGGCGGGGATGGCCTCTTCGAGGGCCGCGTGACGGTCAGGCTTCCGCGGCGATCCGGTCGTCGACCGACCTGAAGACGAGCGCACCGAGCACGAGCGCGACCACCGTCTCCACGAGCAGGTAGACCGACACGGAGGCCGACGGCAGCTCGCCGGCGAAGAGCGGCGCGCGGAACGCCTCGACCACGGGCGTCATCGGGTTGCCCCAGCGCAGGAGGTCACCCAGCCATGGGTGCGTCGCCACCCCGGGGAGATCCGAGATCCGGTAGAGGATCGGCGTGAGGAAGAACCATGGCAGAAGCAGTGCCGTGACGATGAACTCGACGTCGCGCAGCACCGCGTTCAGCGACGAGACGGCGAGTGAGGCACCGCCGACGAAGAGCACGATCACGACCGCGATCGGGATCGACAGCCACACCGAGCCACGAGTGTCGTCGAGCACCACGAGCGAGAGCACGAGCGCGACACCGAGCATCACCGCGAAGGCGACGACCTGGGTGGCCACCATCGACAGCGGCACCACCTGCCGCGGGAAGCGCACCTTGCGGATCAGGCTCGCGTTCTCGAGCAGGCTGCGCGCCGACGACTGCAGCGACGTGGCGAAGAACACCCAGGGAGGCAGGCCGCAGAGCAGGAACAGCCAGTAGTCGTCCACCGCCTCCGTCGGCTGCGCCTTCCAGAGCACCGAGAAGACCATCAGGTACACGAGCATCAGCAGCAGCGGCAGCGCGAGCGTCCACGCGAGCCCGAGCACGGAGCCCTTGTACTTGGCGCGCAGGTCGCGACGGAACAGGCTCCCGAAGAGCTCCCGGTAGCGGATCACGTCCGTGTACACGCTCATCGCGGAGCAGTGTAGGGAGCAACGCGGGGGCTGTCCCGAAACGGCCCGAAAGCGGCTCCGATCCGCGGGAGCCTCTACCCTTCCCGTGTGAGCGCGGCCGTCACGATCGCCGCTGCGCCGGTCGCGGCGCTCGTCATCTGGACGCTGCTTCGCTCGTCCGCACTCGGCGACCGTCTCGTCGCCCACCCGACGGGAGAGCGGTGGCACGACCGGACGACGCCCACGTTCGGCGGCGTCGGCATCACCGTCGGCGTCCTCGCCGGCGTCGCCGTAGCGGCAGCGGCGGGCGCGTTCGAGCCCGGATGGGAGCTGATGGGCGTGCTCGGCGGGGCCGTGCTCCTGTTCGCGGCGGGGCTGCTCGACGACCTCCGGCACCTGAGCCCGATCGCCAAGCTCGTCGCCCAGTTCGCCGCCGCCGGCATCGCCGTCGCGAGCGGGCTCCGGGTGGAGCTGATCGGGAACGACGTGCTCGCCACCGTGGTCGCACTCGTCTGGCTCGTCGGGATCACCAACGCGTTCAACCTGCTCGACAACATGGACGGGCTCGCGGCCACCCTGGCAGCGGTCGCATGCGGCTACTTCGCGGTCGACGCGGCAACCGTCCACGACAACGAGACGGTGCTCGTGCTGTCGCTCGCCGTCGGCTTCGCGTGCCTCGGCTTCCTCCGCTTCAACCTCCGGCCGCGCGGTGACGCCGAGGTGTTCATGGGCGACTCCGGCAGCCAAGCGCTCGGCTTCCTCCTCGCCTCGCTCGGCCTGGCCGCCAGCTGGACGACGGCGGGCACGACCGTGGCCACCATGCTCCTCCCCCTGCTCGTCCTCGCCGTGCCCATCCTGGACACGACCTTCGTCACCGTCGCGCGCCTTCGGGACAGACGACCCGTCACCCGCGGCGGGCGCGACCACACGTCGCACCGGCTCGTCTACTTCGGCCTCTCGGAGGCGAAGGCGGTCGCCCTGCTCGCCGTGATCGGCGTTGCGCTCGGCGCCACGGCGGTCGCCTACAACGTGCTCGACAACGGCCGCATCACCGCCGTCGGCGTGCTCCTCACCTTCGTCCTGCTCGTCCAGTTCGGGAACTTCCTCACCGACCTCGACGAGCGGACGCGACGGGGCCAGGAGGCCGACGTCTCGCTCCGGCACGCGATCGCA
>JAOUEK010000524.1 GCA_029858755.1 Thermoleophilia bacterium | reverse complement strand
GTGATTCGTGGCGGGTGTGTGCCGGTCCGTCCACAGCTCGTCCCCGCCTCAGGCGGCGAGCACGCCGTCCACGAACGCGTCCGCGTCGGCGTCGATGTGCACCGGGGCAAACGTGTGCGCGACCGCCTGGGGCGTCTTCAGGCCGTCGCCGGTCACGAGCAGCACGACACGGGACCGGGGATCGACATCGCCGTCGGCGACGGCCGCGCGGAGCGCACCCAGCGTCACGCCCGTCGCCGTCTCCCCGAAGACGCCGGTGGTCGACGCGAGCAGCGCCATGTTCTCGCCCACCTCGTCCTCCGGCACCGTGTGGATCGCGCCGCCGGTCTCACGCGCGGTCGCGACCGCGAAGTCCCCGTCGGCGGGATTGCCGATGGCGAGCGAGCGGGCGATCGTCTCCGGGCGCACCGGTTGCACGGGGCGCCCGTCGCGGAAGGCCCGGGCGACGGGGTCGCAGCCCTCGGCCTGACCGCCGACGAGGCGCGGGCGCGTACCCTCCACGAGCCCGAGCCCGAGCAGCTCGCCGAACCCCTGGCCGACCTTGTGGTACAGGGCGCCCGACGCGATCGGGATCGCGACCACGTCGGGGAGCGTCCAATCGAGCTGCTCCGCCACCTCGTACGCGAGTGTCTTCGACCCCTCCGCGTAGTACGAGCGCAGATTGACGTTGACGAAGCCCCAGTCGAGCTCGAAGGAGAGCTCGACCGAGAGCCGGGAGCAATGGTCGTACGTGCCGTCGACGGCGTAGATGGTCGGGCCGTAGACGGCAGCGGCTGCCAGCTTCTCCGGCTCCAGGTCCGCCGGGACGAAGACCGCCGCGCTCATTCCCTCGGCCGCCGCGCGCGCGGCCACCGCGCCGGCGAGGTTCCCGGTGGACGAGCACGACAGCGTCCCCAGGCCCGCCTCCTGCGCCTTCCGGGCGGCGACCGCGACCACCCGGTCCTTGAACGAGTGCGTCGGGTTGGCCGTGTCGAGCTTCAGCCACAGCTCCCTGACGCCGATCTCGTCGGCGAGGCGCGGGGCCGGCACGAGCGGCGTCAGTCCCGGGGCGAGGCGAGCCTCGGCCGGCGCCGCGACCGGGAGCAGGTCGGCGTAGCGCCAGATCGACGCCGGGCCCGCGGCGATCCGCTCGCGCGTCACGGTCGCCCGCAGCGCGTCCCAGTCGTAGACGGGGTCGAGCGGGCCGAAGCACTTCGAGCAGGTGCCGATCACGTCGAGCGGGTGCTCGGTGGCGCAGATGCGACAGGAAAGGGATTGGGCGGGCACTTCGACGACCTCCTTCGTCTCGCTCGACATCCGTCCGGGCTTGGCACCGTGCTCCGTTGGTGGAGCCGGTTGCCGAGGCGTCACAGGGCCGGTCCCTCAGCCTCTCTCGATGCGGAGCGGGACGTGTCCCGCCTCCGTTGCGCGGCAGTCTAGCCGCTGCGCTCCTCGTTGTCACGCGCTCTCGTAGCGCGAGAGCGTCACCGCCCCGTGCGATGCGGACGAGACGAGCGTCGCGTACGTCGCGAGCACGCCGCGCCGGTGGCGTGGCTCCGGCTCGACCCACTCGTCGAGGCGTGCCTGCAGCTCGTCGTCGGAGAGCTCGACGCGGAGCTCGTGGCTCTCGACGTCGATCACCACCATGTCACCCTCGCGCAGCGCCGCGATCGGGCCGCCCTTCGAGGCCTCGGGCGCCACGTGGCCCACCATGAACCCGTGCGTGGCCCCCGAGAAGCGCCCGTCGGTGATCAGCGCGACCGAGTCCGAGAGCCCCTCGCCGACGATCGCCCCGGTGACGTGCAGCATCTCCCGCATGCCGGGGCCGCCGTGTGGGCCCTCGTAGCGGATCACGACCACGTCGCCCGGCGTGATCGACCCGGCCTTGACGGCGGCGAAGGTCTCCTCCTCGGAGTCGAACACGCGCGCCGGGCCGCGGTGCACAACCCGGTCGTGACCGGCGAGCTTCACGGCGCAGCCCTCCGGGGCGAGGTTTCCGTAGAGCACGGCGACGCCGCCCCGGGTCTTCAGCGGCGACTCGATCGGCACGACCACCGTCTGCCCCTCGGTCTCGACCGCCGAGTCGGCGATCTCGCCCAGCGTCCGCCCGTCGACCGTCCGTGCGTGCTCGTGCAGCAGGCCCGCCTTCTTCAGCTCGCGG
>JAOUEK010000522.1 GCA_029858755.1 Thermoleophilia bacterium | reverse complement strand
GCCGAGGCTCATCGCCCGCGGGGGACGGCCCGCAGAGAGCCGGGCCGCAGGTGCCGCGTCCACGCGTCGCGCAGGAACATCGTGGCGAGGACGACGCCGGCGGCGAACCCGCCGACGTGCGCGAAGAAGGCGATCCCGACCACGCTCTCCGGATGGCTCAGCGTGTAGGTGCCCTCCAGCGCCTGGATCACGAACCAGACGCCGAGCATCGCGATCGCCGGGATGCGAACGAAGAAGCACGGCATCACCCACGCCAGGATCCGGTCGAAGGGCCGGGCGACGACGAAGGCGGCGATCACCCCTGAGATCGCGCCGCTCGCGCCGATGTTCGGGATGTCCGCGTCGCCGGCCGCGAACGCGAGCGTGAGCCCGCCCTGCAGGGCATCCGCGGCCATCCCGGAGAGCACGTAGAGGAGCGCGAACCGGACGTGGCCGGCGAGACCCTCGACCACCGGCCCGAGCGCGGCGAGGAAGACCAGGTTGCCGACGACGTGCGACCATCCACCGTGCGCGAACATCGCCGTGAGGCCGTCGACCACCCACGGCTGCCCCTCCGCGGCGCACGACCCGTTCATCTCGCAGGGACGGAAGCCGAGCGTCTCGACCGCCTCCTCGAGCCCGACCTGGAGCTCATACGCGAGCCACACGAGGAGGTTTGCCCCGATCAGTGCCAGCGTCACCCACGGGAACCGGGGAGGCCGTTCGAGGTTGCCGAGCGGGAGCACGACGTCACCGAGCCTCGTCGGCCGCCGAAGTGCGGCGGAGGTCGTAGAAGAGGACGCACCAGCCGGTGCCCACCAGCGCGACCAGCGCGCTCAGCGGCACGGCAGCCACGGCCAGCGCCACGAGCACCGCGACGCCGGCGGTGGAGACGCCGAGGTCGTCGGGGGCCACGGCCCAGACGAGGGAGATCCCGACGAAGATCACGATCCAGATCGCCGTCCCCAGCGCGACGATGCTCACGATCATCCGACCGAGGATCGAGAACGTGCGCGCCCGCGTCAGTGTCCAGCTGCGGCCGATTGCGCCGAGCAGCGTCCGTTCCTCGAGCACGATGGCGGGAACGACCAGAGACAGGCGAGCGACCACGAAGAGCGGGACGAACAGCGTCCACGGCGACAACGCGAGCAGGACGACCAGCAGCACCACGGCGACGCAGAGCGCGTTCGCACGGCGGGCTGCACGCCGGACGATCTCGACAAGGGTCACGCCGGGCTCGCCCGTTCGCACGGCGTCGACGGCGCACGCGAGCGTCGCCTGCGCCCAGTAGACGCCGCTCGTGAACAGCAGCACGGCGTAGACGAGCCATTCCGCCCATGCCCAGATCTCGTCCGGCCCGCCGCTCCAGTCGGAGACGACGAGTGGCACGAGGACGCCGGCGACGCCGAGCAGCAAGAGGTAGAGCAGCAGGGTCGAGCCGAGCAGGGCCCGCCGGTCAGCGGAGAGGAGCCTTCGTGCCCTCGGCATCACGGCCCGACTCGGCTCGGCCGACGGCTCGAACACCTCGACGACGGACGCGTCGGTCGGCACCGCACTCGTCCCACTCTCGACCTCACGGGCCCGCGCGACCTCGCTCCCGGTCACCCGGTCGTGCCAGGCACGGGCCTCCCCGCTCGCGAACAGCGAGACGACGTCGGCCAGTAGCGGGACGACGAGGACGGTCGCGGCGAGCCCGCCGTACGCGCGCGCGAGCGCGCGACCGACGGGAAGCCGGCCACCCGTTCGCGCGTCCTGGACGGCGATACCGACCTCGCGCTGACCCGGCGTCCAGCCTGGCCCGCGCTCCGGCCCGCCGTAGGCGTGGTAGAGCGCGAAATAGAGCGGGGCCACGAGCGCCACCCAGGCGAGCACGAGCCACTCGACGATGCCGGGCTCCATCACGGACACGCCGAGCGCGAGGGTGGCCAGAAGGCCGAGGCCCAGCAGAACGACGTCCAGCACGAGCGCCACCAGCCTTCGGGTGAGCAGATGCACACCGGTCGTCGCTCCGGCGTCGCGACCACCCGACGCGCCCTCCACGTGGACGCTCATCTCGATCCCTCCACCGCGATCGTCGCACGGCGGGGTGGCAGCGGCGTCGGGGGGCTTGCGGATCCAGCAGTCCGGGAGATCCCCGACGGGCAATCCGAGGAGGCGGCCGG
>JAOUEK010000521.1 GCA_029858755.1 Thermoleophilia bacterium | reverse complement strand
GCGTACTTCGCGAGGTCGGTCGAGCCGTGGCCGACTTCGGACACGGTGTGCGGCACGCCCGGGGTCACCGACCGGAAGCCGGTGTCGCCGTTGACGTAGCCCTGGCCGCCGTTCGTGAACGCCTGGTCGTCGATCTTCAGGTCGAACGCGTCGCCCGGGTCGCCGCCGACGGTGACCTTGGCCACGCGGAGCAGCGGACGCTGCTTGTTCGTGATGGTGCACGTGATGCCCGCCTCGGTGGCGACGACCTGGCGCGGGCCGGTGTAGGCCGAGGCCTCCTCGTCGCCGGTGCACTGCATGACCGCGTCCCAGCCGGCCGGCACGGTCGTCTCCCCGACGGCGACCTGGGTGCCTGTGGGCACGGTGTCCGACACCTGGCCGCCGCTCTCCGAGACGCTCTGCTTCTTCGTGCCGACGAAGAGCTCGACGGTGGTCGGGGTGCCCACGTACTGCTTCACGACCGTGACCGAGCCGGTGCGGCGGGTGTTCGTGTAGGTGCAGACGACGACGTCGCCCTGCGCCACCTCCACGGAGTCGCCCTGCCCGGGAGTGAACGCGTCGCCGTTCCTCGTGCACGCCAGCGACGACAGGTAGTCGCCGGGGCTCGAGAGCGCCTCGGACACGTAATAGGTGCCCGTGTCCACGGTCTTGGCCCCGGTCGTGCCGCCGACGCCCGAGAGGGCCTTGGACGCGACCTCGGTGCCCGCGGGCGTCGTGCCGATGCCGAGGGTCACCTCCCCGGCGCCGCCGCTCCACACCTTCTTCACCTCGACGGAGCCGGTCTTGCGCGTGTTCGTGTACGTGCAGACGACGGTGTCACCGCCGCCCACGGCGACCGAGCCGTCGGTGCCAGGGGTGAGCGCGTTGCCGTTCCTGGTGCAGGCGAGCGCCGAGGTGTAGTCGCCCGGCGAGGCGAGCAGCTCGGACACGTAGAAGGTGCCCGTGTCGACGATCTTCGCGCCGGTCGAGCCGCCGACGCCGGAGAGCGGCGTCGACGCCACCTCCGAGCCACCCGCGGACGTCCCGATGCGCAAGGTCACGTCACCCGCCGTCCCGCTCCATGCCTTCTTCAGCTCGATCGAGCCGGTCTTGCGCGTGTTCGTGTAGGTGCAGACGACGGTGGCGCCGTCGCCGACGGTGACGGAGCTGCCGGCACCCGGGGTGAGGGCGTCGCCGTTCCTGGTGCAGGCGAGCGCCGAGGTGTAGTCGCCCGGCGAGGCGAGCAGCTCGGACACGTAGTAGGTGCCCGTGTTCACCGTCAGCGCGCCGGTGGAGCCGTCGACGCCCGAGAGCGGCGTCGAGGCCACGTCGGCGCCGCCCGCCGACGTCCCGATGCGCAGCGTCACGTCGCCCGCCGTCCCGCTCCATGCCTTCTTCAGCTCGAGCGAGCCGGTCTTCCGCGTGTTGGCGATGGTGCAGGTGATGTCCGTGCCGGAGTCGGCTGCGGTCACGTCGAACGCGTAGGTCGTGGCACCGGCGGCGCCCGAGCCCTTGCCGTTGTCGCAGGTGATCGCCGTCGCGTAGCTCGCGAGGCTCGTCCCGCCCGCACCGACCTCGCCGACCGTGACCGGCGACCCGGCGGCGACCTCGTGGAAGCCGCTGACGGTGCCGTCGCCGCCGGTGGCCGAGCCGAGCACCTGGCCGCCCTGGGCGACCGAGACCGTGAACGTCCCCGGGTCGTCGGCTGGGCTCAGGGACTTGACCACCTTCACTCGTGTGGGCTGCGCCACGTTCGTGAAGGTGCAGCTCGCGGTGACGGGCGTCGGCGCCGCGGTGACGCTGGCGCTCGCCTGCCGGTTCGAGAGCGGCTGCACCGCGGTGCAGTTCTGGCCGGTGACGCTCTGCAGCGTGTACACGGACGGGCCGGACTCCGTGATCGTGTACGTGCCGGTGGGCAGCGCCAGGAAGGAGCCCTGACCGCAGACAGGGCCCTGCCCGGAGGGCCTGGGGTCCGGGTCGATCGAGAAGCAGAAGTCGCCGGGCTGCGCGGTGCCGCCCTGGACGACCTTCTGTACGTCGATCTTGGAGAGGACGTCGATCTGGTTCGCGGGCAGCGGCACGTTCTTCTGGGCGCCGGCGAGCCGCATCGAGAGGTTGGAGCCGGAGAAGCTGCCGGCGCCCTGCCCGAAGCCGACGGTGCCAC
>JAOUEK010000051.1 GCA_029858755.1 Thermoleophilia bacterium | reverse complement strand
GGCGCGCCTCGCAGTCGCGGTAGAGCGTGTAGGAGCTGTCAGGCGGGTGCGCCGGCTACTGCCACCGTCTTGATCGCTCGCTCCCGCTCGTCCCCGAGCACCTCGGCCAGCTTGCGCTCGAGCTCACCCGAGGCGAAGAGCTCCTCGGTGATGTCGGCGCCCCCGATCAGCTCGCCCTTGATGAAGACCTGCGGGATCGTCGGCCAGTCGGTGATCGCCGACAGCTCCTGGCGGATCTGCGGGTCGGGGAGGATGTCGACGGCCGTGATCGGGGCGCCGACCGACCACAGCGCCCGCAGCGCGCGCAGCGAGTTGCCGCACGCGGGCGCCTCCGGGGTGCCCTTCATGAAGAGGGCGACGGGCTCGTCGTCGATCACCTGCTGGATCTGGTCACGCAACGTCATCGGGTTCCCTTCGTCGTGATGCGGAGCTCGTGGATGGTCCCGTCGGCGAGCGGGGCAGCGAGGGCCTGGTTGACGAGCCGATGCTGCTCGACGAGCGGCAGGCCGTCGAACGCGTTCGACGCGATCGTGACGTGGAAATGGTCGCCTCCGCCCGTGCGGTCGACGATCTCGACCGCCCCGTCGGGGAACGCCTGCTGCAGGAGCGTGCGCATGGTGTCGACCGCCATCGGCGATCATGCTAGCGATGGGGCGTCGGCTGACCTACGTGCTCTCCCTGCCCGAGCGGCTGGCACGGACGGTCGCGGCCGCACTCGGCGGGACGGTGCACGAGACGGCGGAGCTGGTGCTGCCGCGCCTCGTCCGCCGCTCGCGCCTGTACGAGGCGACCGCGAAGAACCTGCTGCGCGTGACGATCGAGCTCGCAGGGGGCGTCGAGCGGCCGCCGGCTGTCGACGAGTTCGAGCCGAGCGCCGGGCGGCTCGCGGTGCGCAAGACGGCGGGGAACGTGGTCGAGCTCGGATCGATCGCCGCCTTCGGCTTCTCGCCGCTCTGGCTGCTCGCCGCGGCCGCCGACGTCACCCGCGGCACGCGTGTGTACCTGGACGCGCTCACGGCCGAGCTGAAGACGGCCGGGGTGGTCGCACCGGACGCGGAGCTGTCCAGCGTGGACGAGCTCCTGGCGGCGGTCGAGGGAGCGAGCGGCACGAGCGCGCGCCTGATCGACATCCCGCCGCTGGAGGTCGAGGCGCTGCGCCGCTCGCTCGCGGAGCTCCGCGCGGACGCGCAGGGGCTGCCCTCTGCCGCCGAGCTCGCGGCCGCCTACGACGGGCTCGTCGCCGAAGCGTCGCGGGAGGGCCGGACCCTGCTCGAGGTGTCGGTCGGCGTCGGGCTGGCGTTCTTCAACGCGGCCCGCCACGTCGGCCGCCAGCACGTGCTCGACCCCTACGGCGAGGACCTCCGGCCGCTGCGCGACGAGGGCTTCGCCGCCTATGCCACCCGTGTCTCGGGCCCGTACGCCGAGGCGGTCGCGCGGCACTGGGACCCGGGCACGCGCACGCTCACCGAGCGGGGAGTCGAGCGGATCCGGGGACGTCGGCCGTGAAGCGACACCCCGCCCTCGTCCCGCTCTCGCACGACCACCATCACGAGCTCGGCCAGGCACGCAGGCTGCTGCGCGCCGCCGACTCCGAGGATGCGGCGGCCAGGCTCGCGGCAGCCGAGACCTACGTGCAGGCGTTCTTCGAGGGCACCGTCGCCCACTTCCGCCGCGAGGAGGAGGAGCTCTTCCCGCTGTACGCCCGCCACGCCGGGGCCACCGAGCTCGTCGAGCGCATCCTGCAGGAGCACATGCAGCTCCACGGGCTCGCGCGGGCGCTGCGCACGGAGGTGGCCTCGGGCACCGTCGCACCCGAGCTGCTGCGGGAGCTCGGCGGGCTCCTGCGGGAGCACGTCCGGGTCGAGGAGCGCATCCTCTTCGAGGAGATCCAGCGCGTCGTTCCTGCCGAGGAGCTGGAGGCCCTGCCGTGACCGGTGACGATCGGCCAATGGATCGGGCTGCCGCACGCGGAGCGCGCAACCCGATCGGGCGCGCGTTCACCATCCTCTCGTGGATGGCGGGGCGCACCGACGGCCCCTGGGGCGTCCGGGAGCTGGCCAAGGGCGTGGGCATGAGCCCGAGCACCGTCCACCGGCTGCTCGGGCTGCTCGAGGAGGAGGGCCTGGTCAGGCAAGAGGGCCCGGGCGGCGGCTACGGGCTCGGCACGGGCTTCCTGCGCCTCGCCTGGACGGCGACGGGGACGCACCCGGTGCGCACCGCCGCCCTCCCCCACATGCGCGAGCTCGTCGAGACGAGCGGGGAGACGGCCACGTTCGGGCTCTACGACCCCGTTCGCCAGCAGACCTGCGTGGTCGCCGTCGTGGAGAGCGACGAGCCGTTTCGCTACGTCTCCACCCTCAACGAGTGGCGCGATCTGCACACAGGCGCCAGCGGCCGCGCCGTGATGGCGTTCCTCCCGGAGGCCGAGCGGGCGGAGGTCGTGCGGCGCACCAGGCTCGCCCCGGCGACCGAGTACACGATCACGAGGGCCGACGAGCTCGAGCACGTGCTCGCCGAGGTGCGCGACCGCGGATACGCGTTCAGCCAGGAGGAGCGTCGCCTCGGTGGGGTCGGCATCGCGGCTCCCGTGTTCGGGCCGAGCGGCCAGGTGGTGGGCGAGGTCGGCGTCAGCGTCCCCGCCCAGCGCTTCGCGCCCGACGACCGGCCACGGCTGGCCGATCTCGTGGTGGCCTGTGCAGCGCGGATCTCGCAGGCGCTCGGGGGGTCGTGACACTGCTTCCATTCTGGTATCCTTTAGAGGGACAGATGTTCATTTGAAAGGAACGGTGGAGACCATGGCGCACCCCGACTCCTTCGGCGCCCGCTCGACGCTCGACGTCGCCGGCACCACCCACGAGATCTTCCGGCTGGACGCGCTGCAGCCCCGCTTCGACGTCCACCGGCTTCCCTACACGCTGCGGATCCTGCTCGAGAACGTCCTCCGCCGCGAGGACGGGGTCACCGTCACCGGGGCCGACGTGGAGGCCGTGGCGGCGTGGGACGCGCGCGCCGAGCCTTCGCGTGAGATCACGTTCGCGCCGGCCCGGGTGCTGCTGCAGGACTTCACGGGCGTGCCCGCGATCGTCGACCTGGCCGCGATGCGCTCGGCGATGGCCGACCTCGGCGCCGACCCGAGCCTGATCAACCCGCAGATCCCGGCCGAGCTCGTGATCGACCACTCGGTACAGGTCGACGACTTCGCCAACCGCCTCGCGATCACGCGGAACGCCGAGCTCGAGTTCCAGCGCAACCGTGAGCGCTACGCCTTCCTGCGCTGGGGGCAGACAGCGTTCGACGACTTCGTGGTCGTGCCGCCGAACACCGGGATCGTGCACCAGGTCAACCTCGAGTACCTCGCCCGCGTCGTGGAGAGCCGCGACGGACGCGCCTTCCCCGACACGCTCGTCGGCACCGACTCGCACACGACGATGGTCAACGGGCTGGGCGTGCTGGGATGGGGAGTCGGCGGCATCGAGGCCGAGGCCGCGATGCTCGGCGAGGCGATCTCCATGCTCGTGCCCCAGGTGGTGGGCTTCCGACTCGCCGGCGAACTGCCGGAGGGAGCAACGGCCACCGACCTCGTGCTCACCGTGACCGAGATCCTGCGCGAGAGGGGCGTCGTCGGGAAGTTCGTCGAGTACTTCGGCCACGGGCTGGCCCGGCTGCCGCTCGCCGACCGGGCGACGATCGGGAACATGTCCCCGGAGTACGGGGCCACCTGCGGCTTCTTCCCCGTCGACGAGGAGACGCTGCGCTACCTGCGCCTCACCGGAAGGTCGGCCGAGCGCGTGGCCCTGGTCGAGGCGTACTGCAAGGAGAACGCCCTCTGGCACGAGCCGGAGCAGCAGGCGACGTACAGCCAGGTGGTCGATCTCGATCTCTCCACCGTGGAGCCGTCGCTCGCCGGCCCGCGTCGCCCACAGGACCGCGTGCCGCTCCGCGACGCGAAGCGCTCCTTCCTCGAGGTGCTGCCGAGCTTCGGCGCCGACTACGGGAACGCGCTCGACGAGGCGATCTCGGAGAGCTTCCCCGCGAGCGACACCCCCGCCCCGGTCGAGCCCGGCGGGGCTCGGCCCACGGGTGACATCGCCGTCCCCGCGGCGACCGCGGTCGAGGCCCCGCCCCGCGGGGTGGAGTGCGAGATCGGCGGCGAGACCGTCCGGCTCGCCCACGGCGCCGTCGTGATTGCCGCGATCACCTCCTGCACCAACACCTCGAACCCCGCCGTGATGATCGGCGCGGGCCTGCTCGCGAAGAAGGCGGTGGAGAAGGGCCTCCGCCGCCAGCCCTGGGTGAAGTCGAGCCTGGCCCCCGGGTCGAAGGTGGTCACCGACTACTACGACCGCGCAGGCCTGACCCCGTACCTGGAGGCCCTCGGCTTCCACACGGTGGGCTACGGCTGCACCACGTGCATCGGCAACTCCGGCCCCTTGCCGGAGCCGGTCTCGCGGGCGATCGCCGACGGCGAGCTGGTTGCCTGCGCCGTGCTCTCCGGGAACCGCAACTTCGAGGCGCGGATCCACGCCGAGGTGAAGGCGAACTACCTGGCGAGCCCGCCGCTCGTCGTCGCGTACGCGCTCGCCGGGCGCATGGACGTCGACCTGCTCACCGAGCCGCTCGGCGTCGGCGCAGACGGCGAGCAGGTCTTCCTCGCGGACATCTGGCCGTCACCGCACGAGGTGCACGAGACGATCGCGGCCGCCGTGGGCGAGGGCATGTTCCGGGAGGCGTACGCAAACGTCTACGAGGGCGACCCCGCCTGGCGCGAGCTGCCGGTGCCGGAGGGTCAGCTGTACGCATGGGACGAGGCGTCGACCTACGTGCGGCGCCCGCCGTACTTCGACGGCATGGCGCGTGAGCCGGGCGTCGTGGCCGACATCGCCGGCGCACGCTGCCTCGTCTCCATCGGCGACTCCGTGACCACCGACCACATCTCCCCCGCGGGGTCGTTCAGGCCCGACTCGCCGGCGGGCGCGTACCTGATCGAGCGCGGCGTCGAGCGGCGTGACTTCAACTCGTACGGCTCGCGCCGAGGCAACCACGAGGTGATGGTGCGAGGCACGTTCGCCAACGTGCGGCTGCGCAACCTGCTCGTCCCGGGGTCGGAGGGCTCGTCGACGGTGCACCTCCCGTCGGGCGACGAGACCAGCATCTTCGGGGCGTCGGAGCGCTACCTGGAGGAGGGCGTGCCCCTGATCGTGCTGGCGGGGAAGGAGTACGGCTCGGGCTCGTCGCGGGACTGGGCGGCGAAGGGGCCGCTGCTGCTCGGCGTTCGCGCCGTGATCGCCGAGAGCTACGAGCGAATCCACCGCTCCAACCTGCTGATGATGGGGATCCTCCCCCTGCAGTTCCTCCCCGGGGAGTCGCGCGAGTCGCTCGGGCTGACCGGCCGCGAGGAGTTCGCGATCAGCGGGATCGACAACGCCGACGCCGCCGAGGTGACGGTGCGTGCGGACGACGTCGAGTTCCGCGCCACGCTGCGACTCGACACCCCCCGCGAGCGCGACTACCTCCGCCACGGCGGCATCCTCGCGTACGTCCTGCGCCGCCTCGCGGCGTGAGCGCTCCCGACGCTGTCGGACACCGTCCGTGGCTCGATCTCGAGAATGCGCGGCGGCCCGTGCGGGAGTATGCGGGGATGTCACTCGAAGAGCGGACGGTCAGCCCTTGGTGATGTTGCGCACCGGGGAGGCCTGCGGCTGGTCAGGATCGACGATGCCGCGCTTCGCCGCCGCACCCGCAGTCGCCGCGGTGTCCCGGCTGGCCCTTCCCGGGATGACGGGCACGTGAGCGCGATCGGCCTCATCGGCAACCTCACCGTCGACCGGGTCGACGGGCGCCCGCCGCGGATCGGTGGCACGGTCTACTACGGCGCGCGAGCCGCCGCGCGGATCGGCGCCGACACCGCGATCGCCACCCGATGCGCGGCCGAGGATCGGGACTCGCTCCTCTCGCAGCTCGAGGGGTTCGGGCTCCCCGTGACCTGGTCGCCCGGCTCCGTCACCGCGGCGTTCGCCTTCTCCTACGTCGGCGACCACCGCGAGATGGAGGTAGAGGCCGTGGGCGACCCGTGGACACCCGCCGACGTCGAGGGCTGGGCCGGTGTCGCGCTCGACACCGAGTGGGTGCACGTCGGCGCGCTGTTGCGGAGCGACTTCCCGGCCGAGACGCTCGCGGCCCTTGCCGCCGGGGGGCGGCGACTGCTCGTGGACGCCCAGGGCCTCGTGCGGGTCGGGGCCGTCGGGCCGCTACGGCGCGACGGCGACATCGACCGACGGCTCCTGCAGCACCTGGCCGTGCTCAAGCTCAGCGAGGAGGAGTCGGAGATCCTCGCCGGGGGCACCGATCCCGACGCCCTCCGGTCGCTCGGCGTGCCCGAGGTGCTGCTCACCCTCGGCTCGACCGGGTCGCTCGTGGTCGCC
This sequence comes from Thermoleophilia bacterium, assembly GCA_029858755.1. GTDB lineage: Bacteria > Actinomycetota > Thermoleophilia > Gaiellales > Gaiellaceae > Gaiella. The sequence continues at coordinate 2,395 of JAOUEK010000051.1, read as the reverse complement.
GGCGGAATCGAGGAGCGGATCGAGGTGACACCGATCACGGCCGACGTCGACCCGACAGGGGCTGGTGACACCTACGCTCTCGCGTACCTGCACGCTCGCGCCCGCGGCCAGGAGCCGATCGAGGCGGCGCGGGCGGCGAGCGCCGTCGTCGCCGCGATCCTCGCCGGCCTGTGACGGACGTCCTCGTCGCCTGCGCGGTCGGTGTCGCGATCGTCGACCTGGAGGAGGAGACGGCGTCGCTCGCCGACGACGTCGTCGCGCTTCCTCCGCGACCGCCTGTCGCCACCGGCCTGCCGCTCGTCGGCGACGCCGACCGCTACGACGCTCTGATCGTGGCCGTCGTCGACCGTCGACCGCCGCTCGTGATCTCGCGCGACGCCGGAGCGACATGGAACGAGGCCGGGGCCGGCCTCCCCTCCGGCGTGGGAGTCGCGATCTCGCCCGAGCATCCCGACCGGATCCTCTTCGCCGGCGAGGAGCGCCTCTTCCTCTCCGAGGACGGAGGCCGCTTCTGGCGCGCGCTCGCCGTCGAGCTCCCCGGGATCACGGCGGTGGCGTGGGGCGAGCCGACCTGAGCCGGCAGGCGCCGACGGCGCGGTGACGCTGGAGGCTCGCCCGGCGCTTGACGGGCGAAGGCGGGGTGAGGCTGAGGCCCGGCCCCGGGGCGCGGCAAGCCCCACCACGGCGCGGCGGACACCGGAGGCTCAGGGCAGGCGGAACTCGCCGCGCGCGACGATCACGGCCGAGCCGCCAACCTCGACGGCGGCGATCGACCCGCCCTCGCCCTCGGCCCGCGCGAACAGCGTCGACGGACGGCCGATCTCGGCGCCCTGCGTGACCACGATCTCCTGTCCCCACTCGATCCGGCCGTGCCGGGCGAGGTGGCAGGCGAGAGGGCCGGCGGCCGAGCCGGTGGCGGCGTCCTCGCCGACGCCGTCCAGCGGCGAGAACATCCGCGTCTTCCACGCCGCCCCGGCGCCCGCGAAGCAGTTCACGCCCGTCAGCCCGAACCGGGTGAGCGCACCCATGTCGGGCCGGACCGCAGCGACCGCGTCCTCGGACGGGAGGCACACGAAGACGTGCTCGACGCCGTTGTCGTAGCACTCGACCGGAAGCTCGGAGCCGGCGACGCCGAGTGCGGCGAGCAGCGCCTCCGTGTCGTCGAACGGCTCCACCGCAGGCACCGGCTGGCGCATGCGGCCGAAGACGATGCGGCCGCTCTCGTCTCGCTCCAGCACCACCTCGACGGGCCCGCGGCCGGTCTCGAGCGTGAGCGCGTCGCGCTGCAGCGGCCCGCCGAGCACGAACGCCGTGCCGAGGGTGGGATGCCCCGCGAAGGGCAGCTCGGTGCGCGGCGTGAAGATCCGGATCCGGGCGTCGCCGTCCGCCTCCGCGGGCAGGACGAAGACCGTCTCCGAGAAGCCCGTCTCGAGCGCCAGCGCCTGCATCACGTCGGTTTCGACGCCGCGCCCGTCGGTGAACACGGCGAGCTGGTTCCCCGTCAGCGGCACGTCCGTGAAGACGTCGGCGACGACGAAGCGCAGCGCGCTCACGACCGGGCCGCCCTCGGGCTCACGGTCGCATTCGCAGGCCGGCGACCTGGATCAGCGGCAGCGGGACGACGGACGGGCACCCGATCCACACCCGGAGCGTAACCGCCCGCTCTGCGCACGAGCCGCGTCAGCCGGCGCGCTCTCGCTCGGCGGCGACCCACTTCTCGTGGTGCCGCTCCGCCCAGTCCTCGCGCACGTCACCGCGCACCATGCCGCGCAGGGCATGGCGCGTCGTGGGGTGGACGAGGGCCAGGTAGAGGTGGCCGGTGACGAGCACGATCGAGGCGTACGTGGCCACGTCGTGGACGGTGCCGGCGCCGTCGAGGAGGAAGGTGTGGTCGCGCTCGCCGAGCCAGAGGAAGAAGCCGGAGACCGTGAACACGACCGCGAGCGCGGCGGTGAGCAGGAGGTTCAGCTTCTGCCCCGCGTTGAGCCGCCCCTGCGGCGCGCGACGCCCCGTGAGCCAGCGGCGGTCGTCTGAGTCGATCGTCTCCGCCTCGCGCCAGAGTGCCGCGAGACGCCGCCGGTTGCCGACGGCGACGATCGCGACGAGCGCGGCCGCCCAGGCGACGGCGGTGAAGAGGTGCACGTTCTTGACGAGGTTCCGCCGCGCCACGAGGGCGGCGAGGTCGGGGACGAGCAGCACGAGCCCGGTGGCGAGCAGCGCGAAGAAGGCGGCCGCGTGCACCCAGTGCACGGCCCGCTCCGTGCGCCCAAAGCGCCGGATCAGCGGGACGTCAGTACCCGTTGGAGTCGCCGACCCAGGCGTCGGAGTCGTACCCGCGCTGCTCCCAGAAGCCGGGGGTGAAGTCACGGCGCACCTCGATCCTGTCCACCCACTT
>JAOUEK010000520.1 GCA_029858755.1 Thermoleophilia bacterium | reverse complement strand
TCGAGGAACAGCCGGACCGTGTTGACGTCCTTCGGCTTCACGTTCTCGACGAAGAACACCTTCACCTCGAGCTGGCTCTTCACGTGATCAGACCAGGACACGACCCAGGTGCCGAGCGCGATCAGCAGCCCGAGCAGGAACATGCCGATGAGGACCGTCATCGTCGCTGCGAACGACGTGGAGAGGTTCGCGCGCATCGAGCGCACGGCCTCCGAGGCGACGAGGCGCAGGCGTGTCATGCGGTCTCGTAGCCTCCACGGCGCTCGTCGCGGACGACACTGCCGTTGTCGAGCGCGATCACGCGCTTGCGCATCTTGTCGACCATCTCGCGGTCGTGGGTCACCATCAGGATCGTGGTGCCGGCCGTGTTGATGCGGTGCAGCAGCTGCATGATGCCGACCGACGTGTCGGGATCGAGGTTTCCCGTGGGCTCGTCGCAGATCAGCAGGGGTGGATGGTTCACCACCGCGCGGGCGATCGACACGCGCTGCTGCTCCCCACCCGAGAGCTCGTCGGGCCGCGAGCCCATCTTGTGCGCCAGCCCCACGAGGTTCAGCACCTCCGGCACCTTCTTTCGCACCGAGCCGCTCGGCTCGCCCTGCACGCGCAGCGCGTACGCGACGTTCTCGTACGCGCTGCGGTCACGGAGCAGCTTGAAGTCCTGGAACACGCAGCCGACGTTGCGGCGCAGCAGCGAGACCTTCGACCGCTTGAGCCGGCCGAGGTCTCGGCCACCGACGAGGATGCGACCGCGCGTCGGCTCGAGCTCCTTGAGCAGGAGGCGGATGATCGTCGACTTGCCGGATCCCGACGGACCGACGACGAACACGAACTCGCCCTTGTCGATCACGAACGAGACGCCCGCGAGCGCCGTCACGTCCGGCTCGTAGACCTTGTGGACGCCCTCGAACACGATCATCGACGAGCCGCTCGCACGGGAGCGCCCATCGCCCGCCTCGGCGAGGGGATCGGCCACCGCAGTTCCGCCGGCAGGGATGTCTGGGTCCACGGTTTCGGTCTGGAGAGCTTCGTCCTGCACCGGAGTGAGCAAGGGTCAGGCGGCCGTCCGGCCGCTCCGGTCTCGGTTCGCCTCAGTGTAGCCGAGTCCTCCGCGGGCCCCGGCCAGGGAAGGCCCCCGACTACGCCTTGCCGGCGGCCCGTGCGAGCAGGTAGGCGTGCACGAACTCGTCGAGCGCACCGTCGAGGACACCCTGGGCGTTGCCCGCCTCGACGTCCGTCCGGTGATCCTTCACCAGCTGGTACGGGTGGAGCACGTAGGAGCGGATCTGGCTGCCGAAGCCGACGTCCTGCTTGGCGCCGCGCTCCCGGGCCAGCTCGGCCTCCCGCTCCTCCTCCGCGAGCTCGGCGAGACGGGAGCGAAGGATGCGCATCGCCGTCGCCTTGTTCGAGGTCTGCGAGCGCTCGTTCTGGCACTGGACGACGATCCCTGTGGTGAGGTGCGTGATCCGGACGGCCGAGTCGGTCTTGTTCACATGCTGACCACCCGCCCCCGACGCCCGGTAGGTGTCGATGCGGAGGTCGCTCTCGTCGATCTCGACCTCCTCGGTGTCACCGAGCAAGGGGGCGGCCACGACCTGCGCGAACGCCGTGTGCCGCCGGTGCGCCGAGTCGAAGGGCGACAGGCGGACGAGACGGTGCACGCCCCGCTCGGCCTTCACCAGTCCGTAAGCGTTCTCGCCCTTGAGCGTCAGCGTCGCGGACTTGAGGCCGGCTTCCTCCCCCGGGCTCGCCTCGACGAGCTCCGCCTGGAAGCCGCGGTGGTCGGCCCAGCGCAGGTACATGCGCAGCAGCATCTCCGCCCAGTCCTGCGCGTCGGTCCCCCCCGTGCCCGCGGTGATCGAGACGACGGCGTCACCCGCGTCGTACTCCCCGGTGAAGAGCGCCTCCTCCTCCAGCCGGTCGAGCTCGGCCCGCACCGGCGCGAGCTGCTCCGCGACCTCGTCCTCGAGCTCCGGCTCCAGCTCGTGCAGCTCGCGGGCGTCGGCAACCTCGCGCTCGAGCCGCTCCCAGCGCTCGAGCGTGCGCGTCGCACGTGCGTGCTCGCGCGAGATCTTGGCCGCCGCGACCTGGTCGTCCCAGAAGCCGGGCGCACCCATCGCCGCCTCCAGCTCGGCGGTGCGGGCGGTCAGCGCC
>JAOUEK010000519.1 GCA_029858755.1 Thermoleophilia bacterium | reverse complement strand
CCGGCGTGTCGGCCACCGACATCCGCATGCTGACCCCCTCGGAGCTCGCAGCGTGGCGTGGCCTTCTCGTCGTGCACTCCCGTCTCTTCCTCGCGCTCGACCGCGAGCTCGAAGAGGCGCACGGCCTGCCCCTGCGCGCCTACGAGGTGCTGCTCCACCTCGAGGACGCCCCGGTCGGGCGCCTGCGCATGACCGAGCTGGCAGCGTCGGTGCTGCTCAGCCAGAGCGGCGTCACACGCCTGGTCGACCGGCTGGAGCACGACGCCCTGGTGCGCCGCGAGCCGTGCGAAGAGGATCGCCGTGGTCACTGGGCCGTGCTCACGGACGAAGGCCGGCGCCTGTTCCAAGAGGCTCGCCCGACGCATCTCACCGGCGTGCGCCGGCTCTTCCACGCCCGGCTCGACGGCGACGACCTCGCCGCGCTCGCACGCTGCTGGGAGGCGGTCGTGCCGGGCAGCACCGCCTGACGCAGACCGCGTCGCCGCACCGGCGCGTCCTCACCGAATAGGCTCCCGGGGTGAAGATCGGCATCGTCGTTCCCTTCTCGTGGTCGTTCTGGGGGGCCGTCGTCGAGCACGCCGAGCTCCAGGCGGAGGCGCTCGCCGCCCGTGGCCATGACGTGAGGCTGGTGATGGCGAACGACCCACCCGGCCAGTTCACGCGGGCGCTGCATCCACGCGTCGGGCGCCACGGCGACCCTCCTTCGTCGGTGATCGCGGTCGGGCGGTCGGTGATCGTCCCGGCGAACGGGTCGCTGCCCAACATCTGCCTCAGCCCACGCTCGTTCTTCCGCGTCCGTCGCGTGCTCGAGCGCGAGCGGTTCGACGTCGTCCACCTCCACGAGCCGATGACCCCCACGATCTGCATCTGTGTGCTCACGCTGGCGACGTGCCCGATCGTGGTCACGCACCACGCCTCGGGCGACCTCGGCTGGATGCGGCTCGGCACGCCGGTCTGGGGCTTCCTCATGGATCGCGTCGACCGGCGCATCGCCGTCTCCGAGCAGGCCAAGGAGTCGGCACGGCGGTGGCTGGGCGGCGAGTACGAGGTGATCCCGAACGGCGTGCTCGTGCCGGAGCAGGCCGACCCCGCCGGCCGGGAGCACGCGGTGACCTTCGCCGGCCGCCACGAGCCACGCAAGGGCCTCCACGTCCTGCTGCGCGCGTGGCCCGAGGTGCGCCGCCGCACCGGTGCTCGGCTGCGCATCGTCGGCGCCGACCCCCTCGCCGTGCAGCTGCTCCTCGCGCGATTGCGCGTGCCCGACGACGGCATCGACGTGCTCGGCTTCCTCACGCAGGACGACCTGACCGCGACGCTCTCCACGACCAAGGCGCTGATCGCCCCCTCTTTGGGCGGCGAGAGCTTCGGGATGGTGCTCACCCGCGCCTTCGCGTGCGCCACGCCGGTCGTGGCGTCGGACATCCCGGGCTACCGTGACGTGGTCACCCCCGACACCGCGCTCTCGGTGCAGCCCGACGATCCCGCGGCGCTCGGCGCCGCCATCGAGTCGCTCCTCGCCGATGAGGCGCGGCGAGCGGCGATGGGCGCCGCCGCGCGCGAGCTCGCGGTCGAGCGGTATGCGTGGCCCGATGTGGCGCGCCGCCTGGAGGCCGTCTACGAGAGCGTCGTGCCGGGCCCGGTCGAGGCAGCAGCCGCGTGAGTCGCCTCGGCTCCCTGGCGCGAAACCCGTGGGCCCGCGGGGCCCTCGTTGTCGTGATCCTGGTCACCGCCCTGCTCGCGCTGTGGTGGCGCGGGCCGCAGTGGGACGACGTGTACCACGCGTTCGACTTCGTCGCCTGGCGCTGGATCGTGGTCGCGCTCGGGCTCAACCTCGTCTCCGTGCTCTCGCGGGCGATCTCGTGGCGGCTCACGATCGGCCAGGCGCTGCCCGACCCGCAACCGCCGTTCGGGCGCGTCTTCTCGGCATTCGGGATCGGCCTGCTCGGGAACGCCGTGCTGCCGGCGCGCGCAGGAGAGCTGGCGCGCGTCGCCGTGCTCCGCCGGCACGTCGATTCGGGGCCGGGAACGAGCGCCACACTGCTCGGCACGGTCTTCGCCCACCGCCTGTTCGACCTCTTCCCGGTGGCGCTGCTCGTCGCCTTCGTGCTGCTCACGGCCAAGATCCCGCACTGGGCCGTCACCAGCCTCGTCGTCGTCGGTCTCGTCG
>JAOUEK010000050.1 GCA_029858755.1 Thermoleophilia bacterium | reverse complement strand
CGCGTAGACGATCTGACGGTTGCCCCGCCGGAGCACGCCGATGAACCAGGTGCTCGACGACCGCGTGCAGTCGTGCACCTCGCCCGCGGGGTCTACGAACCGCACGCAGAGCGAGCCGCGCCCGCCGGGAGTCGTCTCCCAGGTGAGCAGCCAGTCGTCCCCGCTGCGGAAGCGCCCCGACGCGAGCCGGATCACGTCCGGCACGGTCGGCCCGGCCGCCGGCTCGGCCGGCGGGGCAGGCTCCGTCGCAGGTTGCGTCGAGGCGCCGCAGCCGGAGAGCACGGCGCACGCGAGCGCGACGAGGAGCGGTATGACGCGCGAGGAGGTCACGAGCCGTTGCCAGCCCGCCATGCGAGGCCGTCGATCTCGCCGTCGAAGCGCAGCTGCTCCACGCGGGCTCTCTCGTCACCAACGCCCAGGAGCACGACGGACGGCGGCCGCAGGTCGTCCCGCGCGGCGAGCCGGTGGGCCCCCGGCTCCCAGTCGACGTGGGAGAAGACGCCCGGCAGCCGCAGTACGGGCGGGCCGCCGCCGCGGCGGACGACGAGGAGCTCGGACGGCTCGGCGATCGCCGTCTCCTGGCGCAGCAGGAGGGCGAGCAGCGTGCCGTCGTCGCTCCACCGCGCCGGTCCCCGCGGAACGAACGGCGCCTCGTAGGAGTGGATCACCGAGATGTCGCCGGTGTCGAGGTCGAGCAGCGCCCAGCCCTGGCGCACCGCGGGCGCGTGCCCCTGCAGCACCTCGTCGCGTGACGGGAAGCGGTCGCTGTCGGAGAAGAAGACGGCGAGCTCGCTCCCGGTGGGCGACCATGTCGGCGCCCCGACGTAGCGTGCGCCGCGTCCGAGCCGCGTCGCGACCACCCTGACGGCTCCGGTGGCGACGTTCGCCAGCGAGATCGTGCCGTCGCGGCGGTTCGACGCGGTCGCCGGCACGTCGCCCTCGACGACGCCGTCGCTCGCGAAGGCCAGCGTCGTGCTGTCGGGTGACCACGTTGGCGCGCTCGTGGTCGTCTCGTCGCTGACGACGCGGTAGCCCCTGCCGTCGATCCGGGTCACGGTCGGGTTGCCCCCGAAGGCCCCGACCATCACCCAGTCGAGGCTCGCGGGCGCTTCGGGGGGCGGGCCCTCCCCCCGGTCGAGCGGCCGGCTCGTGAACGCGATCATGGTCCCGTCCGGCGACCACGAGGGAAGGAGCTCCCACCTTCTCGGCGTCCGCGTGACGTTGGTCGTGCGACCGGTCGTGCTGTCGAACACGAACAGGTCGCCGCGATTGCCGAACACCAGCCGGCGGCCGTCCGGCGACCACCGGTACGTGAGGGCGCTCGCGGAGTCGATCTCGACAGGAATCCGATCCGAGACGCCGTCGGCGAGGACGACAACGTCGGTGGATCCCGCGAGCGAGTGCGGATCGGCAATCGCGACGAGGTAGCGCGCGTCTGCGGGCTTCACCGTCAGCGCGGCGGAGGCGGCTCGGGTGCCTCCGGGCCACACCTGCACGACCGCGAGCACGGCGACCAGGACGACCCCTGCCGTGGCCGCCACGACGCCCGCGCCGCGCCGGCGCACCACGCGGGTGCCTGCTCGGCGACGGACGGGCTGCACGCGCTCGGCCGCGTCGGCGGAGGCGAGCGCTGCACGGACAACGCGCTCCCGCAGCTCGGGCGTGACGGCTACGTCGACGAAGATCGTCGCATCTGCCTCGCGCCGGAGGTCGGCAAGACGTGCCTCGAGGTCAGACATCGGTCGAGCCCTCCTTCGCGAGCGCTCCCCGCAGGGCGGCGCGCCCCCGGTGGAGGCGCGTGCGAACGGTCACGGGCGAGACACCGACCACCCTCGCGACGTCGGCGACCGGGAGCTCGAAGTAGTAGTGGAGCAGGATCACCTCGCGGAACCGTGGCGGCAGGTCGAGCACGGCGAGCGCCAGTCCGGGATCCGGGCTGTCGGCGCCGAGATCCTGGCGAACGTCGGGCTCCGGCACGTCCGCGACGTAGGACACGTGCCGTCTCGACCAGGACCGCAGCTCGTCGCGGCAGCGGTTCGCGGTCACGGTCAGGAGCCACGACCGGACGGCGGCGGGGTCGCGGATCGTCTCCGCTGAGCGGAAGGCGCGCACGAAGACGTCCTGGAAGACGTCCTCCGCGAGCGCGCGGTCGCGCAGCATCGCGCAGGCGAGCCTGAGCACCGCGTCGCCGTGGCGCTCGACGAGGTCGTCGAGCGTGAGCTCGGGTGGGGTCGTCTCACCCGCGGGCGGGGCCGCGAGCGTCATTCAGGCGGCGCGGTGACCGGCACGGGAACGAAGGCGAGCGCGCAGAGCGCGAAAGCGTACGCAGCGACGACGGCGACAGCGAAGCGTGGCATCGGGGCTCCTTGCGAGGTTGACGTGCCGGTACGACGTATCCGCGTCCCGAAAGGTTCCCGGCCTTGTGGCCGCGGTGCGACCACGCGCCGGGCTGAAGCCCGCCGCGCAACAGCCTCTCGGCCGAGAAGCGGACGCCTCCACGGATCCCCCGGCCGCGACGCGACCCGACTCACGAGCCCCATGGCCCTGCGGCCGCCAAGCCGACGCCTGCAGAGACATTCGCGGCGGGGAATCCGCTCGGCGGATTCCCCGCCTGCAGGAAGACAGGGGCGCCGGCGCCCCCGCCTAGGGCGAGCCCCAGGCGGGCGGCGCATCGGCTCCCCTCCCCCGGACTCGTTGTACCCCCCCTGCAGGGGGACGCAATCCCTCGTTCGAGTGAGCGATTCCCTCGAACGGGGTACCCCCCTCGAACGGGGGATGATCGCTCGATCGAGCGACGGTGGCTGCCCGTCCGCGATTCCGCTTCGACGGTGGGGCGCTAGTCGGGCGTGACGCGGTAGGCGTCGAAGACCGCGTCGAGCTGCCGCAGGCCTGAGAGCAACGAGCGTAGGTCCTTCACGTCCCCGATCTCAGCCGTGTACCAGTTGCGGGCGAGGCCGTCCTCGACCGAGCCGCCGTACGCGACGATGTTGGCCCCGTGCTCGGCGTAGGTGCGGGCCACGTCCTCGAGCAGGCGCGGCCGATCCCACGCCTCGACCGCGATCTGGACGCGGAAGCTGGTCGATGCCGCGCCCTCCTCCCACTCCACCTCGGTGAAGCGCTCGGGGTTCCGCATCAACGCCTTCACGTTCGGGCAGTCGCCCCGGTGGATGGTGATGCCGCGACCCAGGGAGATGTAGCCGACGATCTCGTCGCCGGGAACCGGGGTGCAGCACTTCGCGAGCCTCACGAGCACGTCGGTGATCCCGGGCACGACGATGCCGAGACGATCGCCGGTGACCGTCGAGCGTGACTTCGCCGGCTTGCGCGTGACCGCGGGCTCCGCCGCGACCTCGTCGGTCTTGAGGCGCTGGAGCACCTTGTTCACGACCTGTCCACTGCCCACCTTCCCGGAGCCGAGTGCGAGGTAGAAGTCCTCGGCCTTCTTGAAGCCGAGCTCGCGGATCACGCCGGCGAGGACCGCCGAGCCCTGCAGCTTGCGGTACGGCAGGTTCTGCGCCTTCAGCGCCTGGTCGAGCGCCTCGCGTCCCTTCGCCTCCGTCTCGCCGCGCGTCTCGCGCTGGAACCATTGGCGGATGCGGTTTCGGGCACGGGAGGAGGCGGCGAGCGCGAGCCAGTCGCGCGACGGCCCGCGGCCCGACTTCGAGGTGAGGATCTCCACGAAGTCGCCGTTCTTGAGCCGGTAGTGCAGCGGCACGATCCGCCCGTTCACCTTCGCGCCGACCGTCCGGTGCCCCACGTCGGTGTGCACCGCGTAGGCGAAGTCGATCGGCGTCGCACCCGCGGGAAGCGTCTTGACCTCGCCCTTCGGCGTGAACACGTAGACCTCGTCGTCGAAGAGGTCGGTGCGGAGCGTGCGCATGTACTCGGCGGCGTCCTGGTCGTCGCCCTGCCAGTCCATCAGCGAGTTGACCCAGGCGAGCCACTCGTCGTCGGACTTCTTCGAGCGGCCGCGCTTGTACAGCCAGTGGGCGGCGACGCCGAACTCCGCTTCCTCGTGCATCTGTCGCGTGCGCACCTGGATCTCCAGTGGCGTTCCCGTCGGCCCGATCACCGTGGTGTGCAGCGACCGGTAGCGGTTGAGCTTCGGCATGGCGACGAAGTCCTTGAACCGCCCGGGCATCGGCTTCCACAGCGAGTGGATGATCCCGAGCGCGCCGTAGCAGTCGCGCGTCCCCTCCTCGCCGCTGCGCTCGACGATCACGCGCATGGCCGTGAGGTCGTAGATCTCGTTGAACTCCCGGCCCTTCTTCGCCATCTTGTCGTAGATGGAGTAGAAGTGCTTGGCGCGGCCGAGGATGTCCGCGGGGATGTCGACCTTCTCGAGCTCCGCCGTGAGCTCCTGCGCCGCCAGGTCGACCTGCGCCTCGCGGTCGGCGCGGCGGTCGGCCACCATCGCCTTGATCTCGGCGTACTTCCGCGGGTGCAAGATCTGGAAGGCGAGGTCCTCGAGCTCCCATTTGAGCGCGTGGATCCCGAGCCGGTGGGCGAGCGGCGCGTAGACCTCCAGGGTCTCCTTCGCCTTCTGCACCTGCTTCTGCTTGCCCAGGTACTCGATCGTGCGCATGTTGTGCAGCCGGTCGGCGAGCTTGATCAGGATCACCCGCACGTCCTGGGCCATCGCCACGATCATCTTGCGGTAGTTCTCGGCCTCCGCCTGCTCGCGGCTGGAGAACGAGATCCGCGTCAGCTTGGTGACGCCCTCGACGAGTTGCGCGATCTCGGCGCCGAACTCCGTGCGCAGCTCCTCCAGCTCGACGCCGGTGTCCTCGACGACGTCGTGCAGCAACGCCGCGGCGATCGTCTGCTCGTCGAGGTGGAGCTCGGCGCACACCTGCGCCACGCCCCAGGGATGGTTGATGAAGTCTTCCCCGGAGCGCCGCATCTGTCCGCGGTGATGTCGTTCCGCGTAGTCGAACGCGCGACGGATCAGCTCCTTGTCGACGCCGGGGTTGTAGGTCTCGACCGTGGCGATCAGCTCGTTGGCGAGATGCTCGTGGTGGCGTTCGGCGTCGAGGACTGCCATGGGGTCAGTGTACTTTCCGCGTGTCCGCCCACAGGATCGGCGTCGGGGGCGCCGAACCTGAGCGAGCGATGGCGATCCTGCACCGACGCATCCGGGTCTGGCGTGCTCGTCGGCTGTTGCTCGTCCTGGCGCGCTGCCTGCCGGAGCCTCCCGCCCGCCCCGGCCGCTGACGCCCGCTCACGCCGCGCGCGGCAGGGCGTTCCCGACGGCGGTCGCGGCGAGCAGCGCGCGGAACGCCGGCGACTCGAGCAGCTGGCGCCCCGTGACACCATCGGCCAGCCCGAGCTCCTCGAAGACCCCCCTCGCCTCGGGCGACCAGGACTGCTCTCCCGCGAGCCACATCGCTCCCAGCTCGTTCCGCAGCTCCTCGTACGCCGCCGGGCTCTCGAACAGACGGCGGACGACGAGCTGCGGCGCGACGCTCCCGTTCCAGTGGTTCTCCTTGAGCCTGAACGCGAGGTCGAAGAGCCCGCCGTGCGTGAGCAGGTCGAGCCTGCCTCCCTGGCCGAACGCGATCGCGCTGCCACCGTCCCGCCCGTGTTGGCGAACACGGAAGCGGAGATGCTTCCCCTCGCCGACCGTTCCCGGCTCCACGGCCTCGACACCGGCGACGAGGAGCGTCACTTCGGGGTTGCCGAGGCCGAACGGCGCCAGCCGGGCCAGCTCCTGCGCGAGCGGCAGCGTCAGCGCGGACGCGGGCACGACGGCGTCGACCGCGACGTCGCGGCGCAGGTCGTCCTCGCCGAGCATCGCATCGGCGTGCGCGGCGAACGCGTCCGCGAACGCCTCCAGCCGGTCGGTCGCGATCGAGAGCCCGGCGGCGGCACGGTGGCCACCGAAGCGCTCGAGGTGCTCTTCGCAGGCCGAGAGCGCACCGTGCAGGTCGAAGGTGGGCGTGGAGCGCCCCGAGCCCTTCCAGCCGTCGCCGCTCGCCGCGATCATCACCACGGGCCGGTCGAAGCGGTCGACGAGGCGCGAGGCGACGATGCCGATCACGCCCTCGTGCCAGCCGTCGTCCCACAGGACGTACCCGCGGCGCCGGCGGCGGTGCTCGGGCCAGCTCTCGATCCGTGCGGTCGCCTCGCGGAGGATGCGGTCCTCGACTGCTTGCCGGTCGCGGTTCAGCTCCTCGAGCTCCGCCGCGAGCCGGTCGGCCTCGCGCTCGTCCTCGGTGAGCAGGAGCGCGAGCGCGGTGTCGGCGCGCTGCAGCCGGCCGGCGGCGTTGATCCGGGGCGCGAGGCGAAAGGCGACGGCGGTCGAGTCGACGGCAGCGGGATCGACGCGTGCCGACCGCATCAGCGCGCGCAGCCCGGGGCGGCGGGTGCGCGCGAGTCGGCGCAGCCCAGCGGTCGCGAGGGCGCGGTTCTCGTCCACGAGGGGCACGACGTCCGCGATCGTCGCGAGCGCGACGAGGTCGAGCTCGCGGGTGAGGGCAGGGTGCCCGGCGCCGAGCAGCGCCTCCGCGAGCTTGTGCGCGACACCGGTTCCGCACAACTCGCGAAACGGATACGACGACGGCCGCGTGGCCACGACGGGGCAGCCGGGGAGCTCGGGGCCGGGTCGGTGGTGGTCGGTGACGATCACGTCGAGGCCGAGGGCCCCTGCACCGGCGACCTCGTCGACGGCCGAGATGCCACAGTCGACCGTGACCACGAGGCCGACGCCCTCCTCCGCGAGACGCTCGAGCGTCGGTCGCGCGAGGCCGTAGCCCTCCTCGAACCGGCTCGGCAGGTGCCAGGTGACGTCGGCGTCGAGCTCGCGCAACGCCAGCACGGCGACGGCGGTGGCGCAAATGCCGTCGACGTCGTAGTCGCCGTGCACGCAGATCCGCTCGCCGGCCGCTACGGCCTGCCGGATCCGGGCGACCGCAGTGCTCATGTCTCCGAGCAGCAGGGGGTCGTGCCGGGGCGGCTCCGCCTCGAGGAACGCGAGCGCCCGGGCCGGGTCACCGAGGCCTCTGCGGACGAGCACGCGCGCCGTGATCTCGCTGACGCCGACCGCGCGCGCGAGCTCGACGACCTGCTCGAGATCGCATCCCTCGATCGTCCACCGGCCGCTCTCCATCATCGATCGACGGTACGGCCACGGTCGGACGGCGGAGCGAGCGCCGACCCAGCCGTCCGCGCGGGCTCTCCGCGGCCGCGAAGCGCCTTCAGCGATCTTCGCGTGTCGCGGACCCGCGTGAGCGGAGTCGCGACTTGCGCACGGGCACTGCCCGACGCTCGGTGCGCAGCTGGAGCACGATCTTCACCCACAGGAGGACGAGGCCGGCGGTCACGCCCACGACGAGCACGGCGATCGGGGCGAGGTACGCCATCTGCTCCAGCGAGTACCTGGTGATCGCGGCGCCCACGAGCCAGATCGCGAGCACCGCGACGATCGTGCCGATCAGCAGCCGTCGATCACGCATCGTCACGAGGCTACCCTTCGGGCGTGCCTGCCAGCGACGAGAACTACGTCTCGGGCGACGACTACGTGATCGAGTTCATGCGCTACGAGTTCCGCTTCGGCGCCCAGGACTTCGAGGAGCGCGTCACCGCGGCGGCCGTGCGCCTCGGACTGATCGGCTCGAACACTCTCGACGGCGAGGAGACGGCCGACCTCGTGGAGCTCGCCTGGCAGGGAAGGATCGCCGAGCCTCGCAGCCGCCTCGGGCAATACCTCGTGCGTCACTGGGAGCGCCTGGGAGTGCTCGAGGGGGAGTCGCTCGTGTACTGGCTGCGGAAGCTCGTGTTCCGTAGCGCGTACCTCGACCACCGGGTCAAGGTCGGATCCCTCGAGGTGGCGTGGGACGAGGGCACGGGTGACTTCGGCTACGCCGAGCCGCGCGGCGGGCGCTCGCTGCTCGAGCTCGCGCCGACGCCCTCGTGGCACGCAGTGCAGTTCCGCCGCTGAGCGGCGCCCGGTGCCACGTGCCGGACCTCAGTCCGACACGGCTTCCCCGCGGGGCCGCGTCCCGCATCTCCGTGTCCGACTGAAGTCGGACACGAGAGCATCAACCATCTAGACGCCGGCGGGAAGGGAGAAGCCGAGACGCTGCTCCGGCTCCACCGCGGCGATCCGGATCTCGCGGATCATGCCGAGCGGCACGATCACCTCCTCCGGCTCCCCCTCCTCGTGGTGCGGGCAGAGCGTGACGAACCCGAAGCCGGGCTCGTGCGACAGGCGCGCGAGGCGCAGCAGCGACCCGTCCTGCAGCTCGACGCTGACCGACACGCCCTCGAGCCCGTGGTCGTCGCGGAACGTGTCGATGCGGCGGTGGATCCGAGTCACGAGCTCCTCGAGCGGCCCCGCCATGCCGGGCGTCCAGATCAACGGGGAGCTCAGAACAGGCTCCCCTCGGCGTCCGCACCGCCGACGTGGGCGCGGCCGAGATCGGTGATCACGCGGCCGCGCGGCGTGCGCTGGAGGAAGCCGAGCTGCAGCAGGAACGGCTCGTAGACGTCCTCGATCGTGTCCGGCTCCTCGCCGAGCGTGACCGCGAGCGTGGAGAGGCCGACGGGCCCACCGGCGAACTTGTGCGCGATCGCGCCCAGCAGGTCGCGGTCGATGCGCTCAAGGCCGCGGTCGTCGACCTCGAGCAGCTCCAGCGCCTCTGCCGCGATCGGTGTGGTGACGACGCCCTGGTGCCGCACCTCGGCGACGTCCCGCACCCGCCGCAGGATGCGGTTGGCGATCCGGGGCGTGCCGCGTGCACGCCGGGCGATCTCCTCCGCTGCCTCCACCTCGATCTCGACGTCGAGGATCCCCGCGGAGCGGGTCACGATCGCGGCCAGCTGCTCGGGCTCGTAGTAGCCGAGCCGGAACGTCATCCCGAAGCGGTCGCGCAGCGGCGTCGTCAGCAGCCCCGTGCGCGTCGTAGCGCCGACGAGCGTGAACGAGGGCAGATCGATC
>JAOUEK010000518.1 GCA_029858755.1 Thermoleophilia bacterium | reverse complement strand
GCCAAGACGACGATGCTGTTCGGGAACGCCAAGGACTCGGTGGTGAAGCTGATCGGCGCGGTGAAGGCCGCCTAGGCCGTGCGGCGACGGAGCGTCGCCGCGCCCAGCACGAGCGCCGCGATGGTGACCCCGGCGACCACTGCGACGTCGGCCCAGAAGCGGCCGCCGAGCGGAGCCGACGCCATGGCTCGGGCGAGCGCGTCGTACGCGTAGGTGAGCGGCAGCACCCACGAGACGGCGTCCAGCCACCCCGCCATCTGCTCCCGCGGCACGAGCAGGCCGCAGAGCAAGAGCTGCGGGAAGACGAACGCGGGCATGAACTGCACCGCCTGGAACTCGGTGCGCGCGAACGCGGAGACGAAGAGGCCGAGCGACATCCCGAGGACGGCGTTCCCGATCGCGAGCCCGACGATCGTCACCGGCCGCTCCACGTTGAGGCCGAGCGGCCCGAGCGCGACCAGCGAGACGATCGTGGCCTGGGCCGCCGCGACCGCGGCGAACGCGATCGCATACCCGACGAGCACGTCGAGCTTCGCGAGCGGCATCGACATCAGCCGCTCGAGCGTCCCCGAGACGCGCTCCCGCAGCATCGTGATCGAGCTGACCAGGAACATGGAGATGAACGGGAAGATCCCGAGCAGCGGCGCCCCGATGCGCTGGAACACCTCCTCCCGGCCGGAGAAGACCTCGTGCAGCAGCACGACCAGCACCGTCGGCACGACGATCAGCAGCGCCACCGTCCGGGGATCGCGTCGGAGCTGTCGCAGCACGCGTGCAGCGACGGCGGAGGTGGTGCGGACGCTCACGTCGCGTCGCTCCGGTCGATCAGCCGCAGGAAGGCGGCGTCGAGGTCGACCGACTCCGTCGCCTCCTTGAGCTCGGCGGGAGTGCCGCGCGCCAAGACGTCGCCCCGCCGGAGCAGCACCAGGTCGTCGCAGCGCTCCGCCTCGTCCATCACGTGGCTCGAGACCAGCACCGTCCGCCCCGCTCGGGCGATCTCGTGGAACAGGTGCCACAGGTCGCGGCGGAGCACGGGGTCGAGGCCTACCGTCGGCTCGTCGAGCACGAGCACCTCCGGGGCGCCGAGCACCGCCGTCGCCAGTGAGACCCGCGCCCGCTCGCCCCCGGAGAGCGTGCTCACGACCTGGTCGGCCTGACCCGCGAGGCTCACCGTGTCGATCGCCTCGTCGATCCGGTGCGCGGGCGACCGGAGCACGCGGGCGAAGAAGCGGAGGTTCTCGCGCACGGTGAGGTCCGCGTACACCGAAGGCGCCTGGGTCACGTACGCGACACGACGCCGCAGCTCGGGCGAGCCGGCCGGGCTGCCGAGCACCTCGACCCGGCCCGAGGCGACGAGCTGGACTCCGACGACGGAGCGCATCAGCGTGGTCTTGCCGCTGCCGCTCGGGCCGAGCAGGCCGGTGACCCGCCCCGAGACGACGTCGAGGCTGACGCCGCGCAGCGCCTCGGTGGTGCCGCGGACGACACGGAGCTCGCTGACGGTGATCGTCGGCTGCACGCCGTGATTCCACCACGGCGCCAGTAGGCTTGCCGCCGTGAGCGTCCCGTTCTTCGACGGCACGGCGGTGCGCGGTGCGGTAACGCCGCTCCAGGCCTACGACGCGGTGCGTGACGCGTTCGTCTCGTACCACCGCGGCAACTGGGTGATGCCGCCGAAGGTGTACGTGACGAACTACCCGGCAGGCGACTTCCGAGCGATGCCGGCGCTCGGCGCCGGCCATGCGCTACTCAAGTGGGTGACGTCGTTCCCGGGGAACCCGGCCCGAGGCCTGCCCACCGTGACGGGCCTCGTGCTGCTCTCGAACGCGGAGACCGGAGCGCTCGAGGCCATCCTCGACGCGGCGGCGGTCACCGCGCTGCGTACCGCTGCGGCCGCCGTCGTCGCGGCGGACGTGCTCGCGAGACCGGACGCGTCGTCATGGGCCGTCGTCGGCTGCGGCGTGAACGGAGCGGAGACGGCGCGCCTCCTCGTCGAGCGTGGCCGCCGGCCGCTCGTCTGGGACGTCGACGCGGATCGTCGCGAGGGCGTCGCCGCGGGGGTGGGCGCGACGGCGGCCACCTCCGCCGATCAGGCGCTCACGTGCGACGTCGTGGTCACGGTCACGCCGGGCAGCCGGCCGCTCTATGCTCGGGGCTCGTTGCGTGAGGGGCA
>JAOUEK010000517.1 GCA_029858755.1 Thermoleophilia bacterium | reverse complement strand
GCTACGCGCACTGCCTGCCCTACTTCAAGCGCATGGAGGACTGCCTCGCCGCGCCCGAGGACGACCCGTTCCGCGGGCACGGCGGCCCGCTCGGGCTCGAGCGCGGGCCGGCCGAGAGCCCGCTCTTCGCCGCCTTCTTCGAGGCCTGCCGCCAGGCCGGCTACGTCGTCCACGACGACGTCAACGGCTACCGCCAGGAGGGCTTCTCGAAGTTCGACCGCAACATCCGCCGGGGTCGGCGGCTGAGCGCGGCGCGGGCGTACCTGCACCCGGTCGCGTCCAGGCCGAACCTCGAGGTGCGCACGCGCGTCCAGGTCGCGCGCGTGCTGCTCGAGGGCACGCGCGCCGTGGGCGTGGAGACGGTGAAGGGCGAGCGCATCCTCGCCGGCGAGGTGCTCCTCTGCGGCGGCGCGGTCAACTCGCCGCAGCTCCTTCAGCTCTCCGGAGTGGGCGACCCCGAGCACCTCGCCTCCGCCGGCGTCGAGCCGCTGCACGCCCTGCCGGGGGTGGGCGAGAACCTGCAGGATCACCTCGAGGTCTACGTCCAGCACGCGTGCACGCAGCCGGTGAGCATGCAGCCGGCGCTGCAGAGGCGCCGTGCGCCGTGGATCGGGGCCCAGTGGCTCTTCCTGCGCAAGGGCCCGGGGGCGACCAACCACTTCGAGGCGGGGGGCTTCATCCGCTCGAACGACGAGGTCGCCTACCCGAACCTCATGTACCACTTCCTGCCGCTCGCGATCCGCTACGACGGCTCACAGCCCGAGGGCGGCCACGGCTACCAGGTGCACGTGGGGCCCATGTACTCGGACGCGCGCGGCTGGGTGCGGATCCGCACCGCCGACCCGCTCGCCAAGCCTGCGCTCCAGTTCAACTACCTCTCCACCGATCAGGACCGCCGCGAGTGGGTGGAGGCGATCCGCCGAACGCGCGAGCTGCTCGGCCAGCCCGCGCTCGCGCCGTTCGACGGCGGCGAGACGTCGCCGGGCCCGGCCGTGCAGACGGACGAGGAGATCCTCGAGTGGGTGCGCCGCGACGCCGAGACGGCGCTCCACCCCTCGTGCACGTGCCGCATGGGGACGGACGAGCGCTCGGTCGTCGATCCCCTGACGATGCGAGTGCACGGGCTCGACGGCCTGCGCGTCGTCGACGCCTCGGTCTTCCCGTACGTCACGAACGGGAACATCTACGCGCCGACGATGATGGTGGCCGAGAAGGCCGCCGACCTCATCATGGGCTCGACGCCGCTGCCGCCGGAGCCCGTGCCCTTCCACCGCCATGCGGGTGGCGCTTAACGGTGTGCCGGGCAGCGGCTCGACGAACTCGATGCCGTACTCCACGCACGCCCTTTGTCCGCGTGCCGTCGGTCGTCGTCCTGCGGCAGGTCTAGCGGCGCCCGGGAGTCAACACTGCGAACGTCGCCACCGGGCGAGGCTCGAGCGACATCCTTGAGGACCGGCTCAGGTGATTGCGACGCCCGTCGAGCCCGACTACGACAGACGTCTCGCTGTTGACGAACCTCTCGCGAGCTGACAGGCTCGCGCCCGGTCGACGTGAAGGAGCGGAGCGGTGTCGCGCATCGGGATGGTTGTAGTCACCGTCTGCATCGTGGCCGTGCTTGCCGTCGGGCAGGAGCGAGCCGCACAGGTCGCGCATGCGAGCCCGCTCGCTCACGGACTGGAACTCGTCGGCCTGGGAGACTCGATAGCCGACGCAGCGAACTGCATGCCGTGCGTGAGCTACGTCGATCTCGTGGGTCGATCGGCGGTGGCAAAGCTGGGACGCGCGGTGAACGTGAAGAACCTCTCACGGACGACGGGCCTCACCTCCTCCGGCCTCCTCGCGCTCGTTGCGACCGACGGGCGATTCCGCCGCTCACTGGCAGCTGCGGACATCGTGACCATCTCGATCGGGAACAACGAGACCTGCGCAGGCGCCGATACCGAAAGCTGCTGGGACAGAGCGATCCCGCGAGTACGGCGGAACGTCGACGCCACGCTCTCGATCATTCATTCGCTCCGCCGCGGTCAGCCGACCGCGATCCGGGTCACAGGACTCTTCAACCAGGCTCCCGGACATCCCGCCGCACCGGAAGCCAGGGGCTTCCAGGCCTACTTCGCGCAGAAGATCGCCAGCATGAACGAGGCACTGTGCTCGGCCGCCCGAAGCAACGGGGCG
>JAOUEK010000516.1 GCA_029858755.1 Thermoleophilia bacterium | reverse complement strand
GCCCCCGAGACGCGCGCAGAGGTCGGACGGGCGAACCGCGCCGCGGAGGCGGCCCGAGGCGGCCAGGAGCAGGTCGTCGCCTGCCGCATGGCCCCAGGTGTCGTTGACGCTCTTGAAGTCGTCCAGGTCGAGCAACAGCACCGCGGGGCCGTCGCCACCGTCGCCGCCGGAGCGAAACCGCTCGAGAGCCGCCGAGACGCGCTCACCGAAGAGGACGCGGTTCGGGAGCCCCGTCAGCGCGTCGTGGAACGCCTGGTGGTGCAGCTGCTCCTTGAGGTCGACGAGCTGCTCCAGGGACTTCCCCAGGCGGCTGTTCTCGATCACCACGCTGGCACGCGAGCAGAATGCCGCGAAGACGACGATGTCGGCGTCGCCGAGCTCGGCGATCCCCTCTGTATGCCCGACGAGGGCGAGCCCGAGATCGCCGTCAGCCGCCGTGAGCACGCCGACCACGGCAGCCGTCAGCTTCCGGGACTCGAGGATCCGGGCCCGATCGGGGTCGCCGTCACCGCGCACGATCACCAGCGGCTCGCGGCCGCGACGCCGCAGGAGGTCGAGCGCCACCCCGTCGGCATCGGTGAGGCGAGTTGCCATGAGCAGGCCCTCGGTGTCCGCTCGGCTGACGCTGCGGAGCGCGGAGCTGCCGGGGGCGTCGGGGAGGATCACGATCTCCGCGTAGTCCGCGGTGAAGAGCGTCCGCGCGGAGGCGAGCAGGTCGCGGATGCCGTCCTCGAGCTGGGCGGAGGCGGACGAGGAGTTGAGCGAGTCGACGGCGCGCTGCAGTCGGTTGCGCTCCTTCCGCTCTGACTCGGCGATCAGACGGAGGAAGCCGAGCGCGACGAGCGCCGGGATCAGCGCCAGCGCGACGAGGGTCGGCGAGAGCCTGGCCTGGAGGAGCACGGCCGAGGCCAGGCACGCGGCCACGAACGCGATTCCGACGCCGGGCAGGAGGAACGGGCGTAGACGGGGTGTCAGCCCACGGGCCATCACCCTTGCTATCGGCGGCACAAGCCCGCTCCTTGACGAGGCCGCTGCCCCGCTACGCGTACGATCGGGCCGTGGTCGAGCGAACGTGGCTCCTCTTCCTGATCGGCGCGGCGAGCGCGAGCGCGCTGATGTTCGCGATGTGGCTGTTGCAGCTGCGGATCCGCGACGCCAGCCACGTCGACGTCGCGTGGGCGTACGGCACGGGAGGCCTCGCCGTGCTCTACGCCGCTCTCGCCGACGGCGGCGCGGGCAACCGCCTGCTCGTCGCCGTGCTGGCCGCGATCTGGGGCGGCCGGCTCGGCACCTACCTGCTGCTGAACCGGATCATCGGCAAGCCGGAGGACGGTCGCTACCAGGAGCTTCGGCGCCGGTGGGCGCCGCACGAGAGCCGCGCATTCTTCTTCTTCTTCCAGGCGCAGGCCGGGTTCGTCGCCGTCTTCTCGCTCCCCTTCCTGTTCGTGGCGTCGGACGACGGCTCGATCGCACCGCTGGCGTGGGTGGGAGCAGCCGTCGCACTGGCGTCGGTGGCGATGGTGTCGCTCGCCGACCGGCAGCTCGCCACGTGGCGCGGCGACCCGGCAAACACGGGCAGGACGTGCCGCGCCGGGCTGTGGTCGTGGTCACGGCACCCGAACTACTTCTTCGAGTGGCTGCACTGGGTGGCCTGGGCGGTGATCGCGCTCACGGCCCCGAATGGCTGGATCGCCCTCTTCGTCCCGGTCTTCCTGCTCTACCTCCTGTTCAGGGTGACCGGCGTCCCGGAGACGGAGGCGCAATCGCTGCGCTCCCGCGGCGACGACTACCGGCGCTACCAGGACGAGGTGTCGGTGTTCGTGCCGCTGCCACCGCGACGGCGAGCTGCGGGCTGACGCTCGCGGCACGCTGACGCGCCCGCGCCGTCAGCCCGCAGGCAGCTCCACGCCGAGCGCGACGAGCACCTGCGCGGCGGCCTCCTGCTCGGCTGCCTTCTTCGTCGAGCCGACGCCCACGCCGAGTTGCCGACCGTCGACCGTCGCGGCACATCGGAAGTGCCGACTGTGCGGTGGCCCGTCGACGTCCAGCACCAGGTACTGCACCTGGCGGCCGCTGCGTGCCAGTGCCTCCTGAAGCTCGGTCTTGGCGTCCACGTGGCCGGAGCTCGCGAAGACGATGCGCTCCTCGAACGCGTCGACGATGGCACCGGCGACCGCG
>JAOUEK010000049.1 GCA_029858755.1 Thermoleophilia bacterium | reverse complement strand
GCTCTCGCTCCACGCGTGCGAGGAGTGTGGCAAGTGCGTGGAGGTGTGCCCCTGCCGCTTCCTCCAGACGTGCCCGACGACCGACCCGCCGGCCGGGCAGATCGCCCCGTCGTAGCTCGCGGCCCGCGGTTCGGGCGACGATGCGGATCGACCGATGCCGCGTAGACGTACCGGGAGGGAATAGGCTCTCGACATGGCCGACGTGAAGCCGAAGACCAGCCTCGGCATCTGGGCCCTCGGGCCGATGGTGACGCGGTTCGTGCCCGGCGGCTATCAACCCGAGCACGCCGGGGAGTCCACAGCCGACAAGGTGCGCCGTGCCGTCTCCGGCCTCGGCGACCTGATGGACGACTACGAGTTCCACTACCCGCAGGAGCTCTCCGAGGAGAACCTCGACGAGGTGCGTGCCGCGCTCGACGGGCGGGGGATCTACGCGATCGCCACCGGCACCCACCTCAACCCTCGCTACGGCAAGGGGGGCCTCTCCTCGCCCGACGACGGCGTCCGAGCGGAGGCGCTGGCGGAGGCGCTCGCGGCCGCCGACTTCGCCGGCTCGATCGGCGCGCAGATGATCCTGTGGCCGGGCGTCGAGGGCTACAACTACCCCTTCCAGACTCCGTACCGAGAAGCCTGGGCGCGGTTCGTGGACGGCGTGGGGGAGATCGCCACGCGCTGCTCGCAGCAGGGGATCAGGCTCTTCCTCGAGCACAAGAACTCCGAGCCGGCGATGAAGATCCTGATGCGCAACATCGGCATGACGCTGCACGTGATCCACACGCTGCGCGCCCGGGGGATCACCAACGTCCAGGTGAACATGGACTGGCAGCACCTGCTGATGAACGGCGAGTCGCTCGGCGAGTACGCGGCGATGCTCGCTGCGCAGGGCCTCCTGGGCCATCAGCACGCGAACTCCGGCTGGGGCACCTTCGACGACGACAACATGGTCGGAGCCACTGCCTTCATGGAGACGGTGGAGCTGGCGCTCGAGCTGCGCCGGGCAGGCTACGGCGCGAACGGCGAGCGCCTCGGGTTCGACCTGTACCCGTACACGGAGGACGCGGTCGCCGCCGTCGCCCGCTCCGTGCACCAGTGGGACTTCATCTGGGAGGTCGCGGGGCGCATCGACGACGCGGCGCTCCGCGAGGCGCAGCTCGCGAAGGACGCCGTGCGCGCCTACGAGCTCGTCTACGCCGCGCTCGGTGCGTGAGACGTCCCGCCTCGACATATCCTGCGTTCGCGTCGGCGGACTCCCGCTCTGCGGGGGAGGTGGCGTGATCGGGCCCGCGCCTCTTCCGTCTGCAACTGGCACCGGCCGCGTGAGCGGCCGCTTCAGGGGTTGTCGCGAGCGGGAATCCGCTCGGCGGATTCCCGCTCTGCGGGGGGAGGTGGCGTGATCGGGTCCGCGCCTCTTTCGTCTGCAGCTGGCGCCGGCCGCGTGGGCGGCCGCTTCAGGGGTTGTCGCGAGCGGGGATCCGCTTGGCGGATTCCCGCTCTGCGGGGAGAGACAGCGTGAGCGACCTCGTCGAGCTCACCCGGGCGCTGGTCGCAGTCGAGTCGATCAACCCGGACCTCGGATCGGGGGGCAGCGGTGAGCCTGGTGTGGCACGCGTCGTCGCCGACTGGGCACACCGTGCGGGCCTCGACGTCGAGCTCGAAGAGGCGGCGCCGGGCCGACCCAACGTGATCGTCACCGTGCGCGGGACCGGAGGCGGCCGCTCGCTGATGTTGAACGCGCACATGGACACGGTCGGGGTGGAGGGCATGACCGACCCCTTCTCCGGCCGTCTCGAGGGCGCCAGGCTGTACGGGCGCGGCGCGTACGACATGAAGGGGAGCCTCGCCGCGTGCCTGCTCGCTGCGGCCGCTGTGCACCGGCTGAGGTTGCGCGGCGACGTCGTCGTCACCGCCGTCGCCGACGAGGAGTACGGGAGCATCGGCACCGAGGCGATCGCGCGCCGTCGGACCGCCGACGCGGCGATCGTCACCGAGCCGACCGAGGAGCGCCTCGTGCTCGCCCACAAGGGCTTCGTCGGCTTCGAGATCGACATCGCGGGCCGCGCCGCCCACGGCTCACGCCCGGACCTCGGCATCGACGCGATCGCGCGCGCGGGGCCTGTGCTCACTCGCATCGGTGAGCTCGGCGAGCGGCTGCAGGCCGGACCCGCCCATCCGTTGCTCGGCACCGGCTCGGTGCACGCCTCGCTGATCTCGGGCGGTCAGGAGTACTCGAGCTACCCGGCGTCGTGCCGCATCGTTGCCGAGCGGCGCACGGTGCCCGGCGAGACCCGCGACGTCGTCTCCGCAGAGATCGACGAGCTGCTCGGCGACGTGCAGGGGTCGTGGCGGCCGACGCTGGCACGGGAGCCGCTCGAGACCGGAGCCGGGACGGAGATCGCCACCCTCGTCGCCCGCCACGCGGGCGAGCCCGCAGTGGCCGGCGCCCCCTACTGGGCCGACTCCGCGCTGCTCCACGACGCCGGCATCCCCACCGTGCTCTACGGGCCGCGCGGCGAGGGCCTGCACGCCGAGGTGGAGTGGGTCGACGTCGAGAGCCTCGAGCGCTGCCTCGGCGTGTACCTGGCGGTCGCCGCCGAGCTCTGCGCATGACCGCGGCGGTCGGCCTCGACGTCGGCACCACGGGAGTGAAGGCGATCGCAGTCGCGCCCGACGGCGGAGTGCTGGCGCGCGCCGAGCGCTCGTATCCGCTGTCCACGCCACGCCCGGGCTGGTCGGAGCAGGATCCGGAGGACTGGTGGCGGGCCGCGGAGGCCGCGCTCGCCGAGGTCGCAGCCGGCAGGGAGGTGGTCGGGATCGGCCTCTCCGGCCAGATGCACGGGCTCGTCGCGCTCGACGCCGACGACCGAGTGATCCGGCCCGCGATCCTGTGGAACGACCAGCGCACGGCCGACGAGTGCGCGGAGATCGAGCAGGCGATCGGCCTCGAGCGCCTGATCGAGCTCACCGGCAACCGTGCGCTGCCCGGCTTCACGGCGCCGAAGCTCCTCTGGCTGCGCCGTCACGAGCCCGCGGCCTACGCGCGCATCGCGCGGATCTGCCTGCCCAAGGACTACGTGCGACTGCGCCTCACCCGCGCCTGGGCGATGGACGTGGCCGACGCCTCCGGAACGCTGCTGCTCGACGTCGCCGGCCGGCGCTGGTCGCGGGACGTGATCGACGCGCTCGGGATCCCCGCCGCCTGGCTGCCGCCGCTGCTCGAGTCACCCGCGCCCGCCGGCGTCGTCGTGCCTTGTGACGATCAGTTACAAGGCTCGTTCGCGGCGCTCCGGGGGGTGCCGGTGGCAGCGGGGGCCGGCGACTGCGCCGCGGCGGCGCTCGGCGTCGGGATCGACCGACCCGGCCCGCTCTCGATCGTGCTCGGCACCTCCGGCGTCGTCTTCGCGGCACTGCCCGCCTACCGTCCCGAGCCGGAGGCCCGTGTGCACGTCTTCTGCCATGCGGTGCCCGGCGCCTGGCACGCGATGGGCGTGATGCTGTCGGCGGCCGGCTCGCTGCAGTGGTTCCGCGACCGGCTCGCACCCGGCGCGTCGTTCGACGAGCTGCTCGACGAAGCGGCACGCTGGGACCCCGGTGCGGACCGGCTCGTGTTTCTCCCGTACCTCGCGGGCGAGCGCACCCCGCACGCCGACCCGGATGCGCGCGGCGCCTTCGTCGGCCTGTCGCTGCACCACGATCGCGGCGCGCTCGTCCGGGCGGTGCTCGAGGGCGTTGCCTTCGGCCTGCGCGACTCGCTCGACCTGCTGCGCTCACTCGGCGTCGAGGCCGACGTCGCGCGCGTCTCAGGCGGCGGCGCGCGCGGCGGGGAGTGGCTGCGGATCGTCGCCGCCGTGCTCGGCGTCGCGCTGGAGACGACCGCCTCCGAGGAGGGGTCGGCGTACGGCGCCGCGCTCCTCGGCGGCGTCGCCGGCGGCGTCTTCGATGACGTCCACGACGCCGTTACGCGCTGCGTCCGCGTTTCGGGGCGCGTCGAGCCGGAGCCCGGTCTCGTGGAGCGCTATGCAGCGCTCCACGGGCGCTTCCGATCGCTGTATCCCGCACTGCACCAGACCGAGGAGGAGCCATGAGCCAGCTGGAGGGGAAGGTCGCGGTCGTCACAGGCGCGAGCCGCGGCATCGGGGCCGCCGTCGCGCGGGCGCTCGCAGCAGAGGGGGTGAAGCTCGGCCTGGCATCCCGGTCAGCGGACGACCTCGGCATCGCGGACGCCGTCGCCCTGCCCACTGACGTCCGCGACCGCGCGCAGGTGGAGGCGCTCGTCGCCGCCACCGTGGAGCGTCACGGCGGCCTCGACATCCTCGTCGCCAACGCCGGCGTCGGTGCCTACGGGCCGCTCGTCGAGCTCGACCCGGCGCACCTCGAGGAGATGATCGACACGAACGTCAAGGGCGTGATCTACGCGGCCGCCGCTGTCATCCCGCACCTGATCTCTCGTGGCGGTGGCGATCTCGTGTCCGTCGCTTCCGAGGCGGGGCGCCGCGGGCTCCCCAACGAGGCCGTCTACTGCGCGTCGAAGTTCGCGCAGGTCGGCTTCACCCGCGCGCTCGACCACGAGTTGCGCCCGCACGGCGTCCGGTGCACGAACGTCTGCCCGGGCGGCGTCGCCACCGACTTCGCGATGGAGGAGGGACGCGGCCGCACGCCCGAGATGCCCGAGCTGGCGGGGATGATGGACGCGCAGGACGTCGCCGACGCCGTGCTCTTCGCCGTCTCGCGCCCCCGTGGGCACCGGATCCTCGAACTGGCGATGCGCCCGGTGAGCGAGGAGTCGTGGGGGTGAGCGGCACAGCGAGCCGTGTCGGGCACACGAGGTACATGGCCTGTGCTTCTCGCGAGGCCCGAAGTCTGAGATAGTGCGCGCGACAGATCCGAAACCCACGTGGTGCGAGGACGCTGACAGCCGGAGGGGCACGACCCCACGATGGCGCCAGGCGTCATCGAGAGGAGGAGGTTGCAGGATGATGGACTGGAAGAGTGGGTCACGCCCGTCCCGGCTCGTCTGGGCGCTGCTGCTTGCGGTCGCCGCACTCGCGCTCGTCGCGGCAGGTTGCGGCGGCGACGACGAGGGCAGCGGCGGCGGCGGCGGCGAGGGGAGCATCTGGGTGCTCCTGCCAGACAGCGCGAGCTCGGACCGGTGGGAGGCTGACGACAGGCGCTTCTTCGAGGAGGCCTTCGACGAGGCGGGCGTCGAGTACACGATCGTCAACGCCGAGGGTGACGCGGCGAACCAGCAGTCGCAGGCGGAGCAGGCGATCGCCGACGGCGCGAGCGTGATCCTGCTCACGAGCCTCGACACCGGCTCGGGCGGCTCGATCATCGAGCAGGCCAAGGAGGCCGGCGTGAAGGTCGTCGAGTACGACCGCTTCAACACCGGCTCGTCCGGCGGTGACGCGTACGTGAGCTTCGACAACGTCAAGGTCGGCGCCACCATGGCCGAGGTGCTCGAGCCTGCGATCGATGCCCTCGGGCTCGACAAGCCGCGCGTTGTGATGCTGAACGGCGGCGAGGAGGACAACAACTCGTTCCTCTTCAAGGACGGCTATTCGGCGACCGTGCAGGCGCGTGTGGACGCCGGCGAGTGGGAGCTCGTCGCGGATCAGTTCACGCCCGGCTGGGACAACGCCGAAGGGCTGAAGATCATGGAGCAGATCCTCGTGTCGGCGAACAACGACGTGAACGCCGTCTTCGCCGCCAACGACGGTCTCGCGCAGTCGACGATCACGGCGCTCGAGTCGGCCGGTCTCGACCCGACGACGATCCCGATCTCGGGCCAGGACGCGACCGCGGCCGGGATCCAGAACGTCCTGCTCGGGAAGCAGACGATGAGCGTGTACAAGCCGATCGAGGCCGAGGCGAAGGTCGCAGCGGCCGTGGCCCTCGCGCTCCGGGCCGGCGATGACATCGCAGCCATCGACCCCGGGTACGACTTCTCCCTGATCGGCATCAACTCGAGCGACGGCAAGCCGGCCGAGTCCGCCGACGGCGAAGGCGTTGTCCCGTACGTGGCGCTCGTGCCGATCGGCGTGACGACGGACAACGTGGCCGACACGGTGATCGCCGACGGCTTCCGGACGATTGAGGAGCTCTGCACCGGCGATACGTCCGAGACGACGTTCTGCCAGGAGAACGCCTGATCCGTAGGACGTGAGCTGCTCCGCGGTGGGGCGCCCCGGGCGCCCCACCGCGGAGGGGCCTTCTCTCCGTCCGCAGCTCCCCGATGGCCAACACCCCGATCCTCTCGTGTCGCGACGTCTCGAAGGCGTTCGGCGCGGTTCAGGCGCTCGACCACGTCGACTTCGAGGTGCTGGCCGGGGAGGTGATGGCGCTCGTCGGCGACAACGGCGCCGGCAAGTCGACCCTGATCAAGGGGATCGCCGGGATCTACCCGTTCGATCACGGTGAGGTCCTCGTCGACGGCGGCACGGTGCACATCCATGGGCCGCGCGACGCCGCGAAGCTCGGGATCGAGATCGTCTACCAGGATCTCGCGCTCGCCGACAACCTCGACGTCGTCGGCAACATGTTCCTCGGGCGCGAGCGGACGCGAAGCGGGATCGTGCTCGACGAGGAGCGCATGGAGCGGGCCGCGCGGGAGACGCTGACCGAGCTCTCGGTGACGACGCTCCAGTCCGTCCGCCAGACGGTGAGCGGCCTCTCCGGCGGCCAGCGGCAGTCGGTGGCGGTGGCGAAGGCCGTGATGTGGAACTCGAGGATCGTGATCCTCGACGAGCCCACCGCTGCGCTCGGCGTGGCGCAGACGCGGCAGGTGCTCAACCTCGTCCGCCGGCTCGCCGAGCGCGGGCTCGGCGTCGTGATCATCTCGCACAACCTGCACGACGTGTTCGAGGTCGCGGACCGCATCACCGTGCTGCGGCTGGGTCAGAGGGTGGCGCAGCTCGAGCGCGCGGAGACGACCCAGCAGGAGGTGGTGCACGCGATCACCGCTGGCACCCTGGAGCGCGTTCCGGGCATGGACGAGACCGACGCCGAGGCGGTCGAGGGATGACCGACGCCCGAGAGCCCGGGGGGCCGGAGGCTGAGGAGCTCGAGGAGCCGCAGAGCGGTTTCACGACCCCGACCACGCCGGCGCTGATGGAGTACGGCCGCCGCTGGTGGCAGGGGGTCAAGGCCGGTGAGCTGGGGGCGATGCCGATCATCGTGGGGCTGATCGTGATCGTCGTCACGTTCAGCATCCTCGACGACAAGTTCCTCACCGAGCGCAACTTCACGAACCTGCTGCTGCAGATGACGGCGATCGCGACGATGGCGATCGGCATCGTCTTCGTGCTCCTGATCGCCGAGATCGACCTGTCGGTCGCATACGTGAGCGCTCTCGGTGGAGTCGTGATGACGCTGTTGCTCCGGCCGGAAGATCCCGGATGGCCGTGGTGGCTCGCGATCCTCGTCGCGCTCGCGATCACGACCGCGATCGGGTTCGTCCACGGCGTGGTGATCACGAAAGCAGGCGTTCCGTCGTTCGTCGTCACGCTCGCCGGGTTCCTGATCTGGTCCGGCGTCGTGCTCATCCTGACGACGCAGTACTCCACCGCCGGCACGATCCGCATCCAGGACAAGACCGTCGTCGGCATCGCCAACGACTTCCTCAGCGAAGTGCAGGGATGGATCCTCGCGCTCGCCGTCGTCGTCGGGTACGCGCTGTCGCAGGTGCGCACGGCGGTCACGCGGCGCGCGCGGGGGCTCGACGCCAAGCCGACCGTTCTCATCGCGCTGCAGATCGGGGGGCTCGCGATCGTCACGGCAGCCGCTGTCTGGTTCGCGAACAAGGATCGCGGCGTGCCGAAGGTGACCCTGATCCTGCTGGTCTTCCTCGTCGCCTGGTCGTTCGTCGCCACGCGCCTGCGCTTCGGTCGCCACGTCTACGCGATCGGCGGGAATCCCGAGGCCGCGCGGCGCGCGGGAATCAACGTCGATCGCGTCCGCATCATGGTCTTCATGATCAGCGGCTTCATGGCCGGAGTGGGGGGCATCATGCTCGCCTCACGCCTGCGCTCGGTGGCCACGAACACCGGCGGGGGCAACCTGCTGCTGCTGGTGATCGCTGCAGCAGTGATCGGCGGCACCAGCCTCTTCGGCGGCGTCGGCCGCGTGGTCTCTGCGCTGCTCGGAGCGCTCGTGATCACCTCGATCACGAACGGCATGGACCTGCTGGGGCTCGCCTCGGGCACGAAGTTCGTGATCACCGGCCTCGTGCTGCTCGCCGCCGTGCTCGTCGACGCGTACGCCAAGCGGCGGCGCGCGGCGCGCGGCGGGGTCTAGCCGGGCGCTCCACATGCGGCACGGAAGCCGCGCGCGACGGCGGTGCGGGCGGCGCGCTCCGTGAGCCTCGCCCGGCGCAGCAGCTTCGCACGGCCGGGGATGCGCGAGAGGGCGAGGCGCGCGGCGGCGTCGGCGGCGGAGGCGTTCAGCTGCACGAATGCACAGGTGATCCGATCACGCTTCCCGGCGATCCAGCCCGCCGCGTACAGGTAGCGGAGCGACTGCCGCTTGTACGGTGCCCTGGCGAGCGCGCGTCGCGCCTGGGCGGGCGGCACGTTCGCGGCGAGCGCCGTCTTGGTGACGGCCACCGACACCTGCTTCGCCGTCGCCGGGAGCGCCCCGGAGACCCCTCCGAGCGCGTTCCCGAGCGCGAGCGCGAGCGTCGACGTGAGCAGCGCGTACTCCATCCCTACCGACAATGATCGCCCGGGGCCCGGGCGTGGTCAACGCCGGGTGGCGACCGATGTGAGCGCTACCCGTAGCGGCTGACGTACTGCTGCTTCGCGGCCCGCGACGAGTAGCTCGCGAGGTCGGCGAGGAGCCCGAGCGCGACGATGATCCACTCCCAGCCGGAGACACCGCCGACGGCTGACCACATGACCAGGTACGCGAGCCCCGTCCAGGGGAGGAAGATCAGGAGCAGCAGCGGCCAGATCCAGCTGTCGAAGGCCCGGTCGACCCGCTCGCCGAAGATCCACCAGAGCACGAACGCGAAGCGCGGACCGAC